>JAQTOL010000072.1 GCA_028748945.1 Paludibacter sp. | reverse complement strand
TGGTTTTTGTAACTACATTCATAAAATTACATTTTTTCTTTTTTAAACATCTAATTTTCGGGCACAAAGATAGGAATTAATTCCCGTAATTCGTTCGGAAAGCGAGTAATTTAGTTATTTTTGAGGGATGGAAACCGCGATATTTGGAACAGTCAGGTACAGGCACGCGGACAGGTTTGTTGGGTGACCTGACAGAATCGAAGACATGTCAGCGTCAAAAAAATACACGGCGATTATAATTTATAATTCCAGCCAATGCCGCCATACACAATGTTGTGAGGGTTGGGTTGTTGAATATCCTGATCGTAACGAAGAAAAGCCTCCAAAGATATGTGTTTGGAAAATTTATATTTAGCTCCTGCTATCACGCGGTAACTATCCATATAAAATCCGTTTTCGCTGTTCAACGGACAAAAGATTTCAGCAGAAAGGAAGGGTTTTAAGGGAGAACCGAAGATGGAGTAAGCACATTCCAGCTTATTACGCCAGACATATTTGGGATTAAACTTATAATCACCCCTGCTTTCGTCACGCCAGGTGGCCTGCCCTTTAGTGCGTAGTTCCAAATCAAAGGAACGGATGGACAGTTGGGCAGCTAATGCGGCGGACGACCGGTGTCTTATTTCATAAAATTCATTTTGCCTCTGGTAAATAAAGTTGTAATCCAGCGACGCCTTTAACAGCTTCTTAATGATAGTGTAGTCTACTCCTATCGAAGTCAGTGAACGATCCAACGTTCTGAAATTTTGATTCACCCGGAGCTCCTGTTCCAGTTTTGCATCCCACGACCGCCCTAAATCCGTGGACAACGACAATGAACCAATGCCGCCCATATCACTGGTTTGTGCAAACAAAAAACCGGGCAGAACCAAACCAATGGAAATAAGCAACAATATCGGAAAGATCTTAGCCATCAAACAATTTGGTTGAATTGGCCCAGTTTGGTCATCGCATCAATGGAATTGGGCTCATTTCCCTCCAAAAGATAATTCACTTTTAGAAAGGCAACATCCCGCAAAAAATCAATATGACCTACCTCAATCTTTAGTATAGTCAAACCTGTTCTGTTTTCAAGGTCCGCTTTTAATTCTTCTATTTTTTCGGGCTTTATCAAATCAATTTTTTCGTATAAAACAATCTTTGAAGATATATGCTTAACCACTAACCGGCTCTCGACCAGCGTAACAAAGAGAAATAAAAGATTGGTGGCAATTAAAGTCGAATAACTGAGTGTCATGGCCAAACCGTTTATGACTGAAATTCCAATAATCGTAAACAAATAGGTCATTTCACGAATGGAAACCTGTTCCGTGCGATACCGGAGTATGCCAAAAATAGCAAATAATCCCAATCCCATTCCTATTTGAAGCTTAACATCATTCAACAGGTAAATCAACAGGAATATTGTTACCGAAAAAAGGGCGAAAGTATAGACAAAATCCTTACGTTCGCTTTTTTTGTAGTAGAAATAACGAATAATAATCCAGCATATCAGCATATTAAATCCGAAACGCAAAAAAAGCTGTATCAGTGCATCGTTATCAAACAGAGGTATTCCCATGAAAGCGGGACCGGAAGACATATCGCCATATTGTTGAGCGATGGAAGGATCAAACTCAGGAAAATCAGATTGAATCATAATGAGTATTCGTAATTTTAGTTATTTTTCGTAATTTATTTTTGAATCCGTTGCTTTTTAAATCGGGTTTGACAAGCATCATTCCCAAACAGTATTTACTCATACTAACCGAGTTAATCCGCAATTCATTCAGATAATCTCTGAAATGTGAGCGTACCGCTCCATCTTGCTTCATTTCAATAATGACCAAATCTTCAACATCTTCACTTTGACCGTTGGGTATATTTTGAAATGATAAACGCATATCCAATGTAACCCGCTCTGTCAGATCTTTATCCACAAGCGTTATTCTTTTAAATGCATTTTGAATCTGAGGAACCAATCCCGAAGACTGAAAATCCATTTCTTTCAGAAAAAGTTGCTCTTTTTCTTCTAAACTCATCGATTCAAACTGTTCATTTGTAATGCCGATTCTGTTTTTTGTTGTCCGCCCTTTATTGTTTTTAGTTTTTATCTCCAGAAATGAAATTCCTGAATCAATATAAGAACGCATACGTATTTTATACCGGTTCAGCTTTCCGTTGTGATGCATCAAATACATTTCGGTATTATCGGTATCGAAATAAATAGTGGAATAGGGAATTATTCTTTTCCCGCCAATTTCAACTATACGATAACTAGACAGGGCTTTCTTCAGTAATTCGGGCAGCAGAGACCTGTTAATTATATACTTCGTATCAATCCGGTTCATTAATTTCACCGTATCCATCTCAGCCAACGAAATAGAATCGAAAGATGCTATTAGTCGGGTAAACGAATTATTGACCGGTGAAATTATTTCCGGACTCTCAATTTGTATATTGATATTGTTTTGTTGAATACAAACGTCCATTTGGCAGGTAGTTATATTGAGTTTTTTTGGTTCCATCGGCATTATACTCATACTTACGGATACGGGATACTTTATTGTGCTCATCAAAGACAACTTCTTTTATACATCGTTCTCCGTCATATTCAAACACAACACGTTCTTTCATTCCGTAAGTTGCATACTCTGTTTCTTCAATTTTCAATCCTTTACCATTATATACGGTAACATGATCCATCCAACGGTTCTTACCCTTTGCATCCGTATTAAATTCCCGAACAGTCATATTTTTATGCCGCTCATGTTTATCAACTAATGATTCGGGTGAAGTAGTTTGCGCCAATGTAAGAGAAATAAACCCCAACAAGAAAAAGGATAAGAGCTTTGTACGCAATGAAATTTGTATCATTTTTATCTGTGATTATTTTAAGTATTTTGACTTGTCAGTCTTTAAATGTTCGTAAAATTTCAAAGTTGGTTCCATTGAGTTCCAACCTGTATTTTAAATGGAATCAGGCATTAATAATTATTTCAAACGGAGTTTCCATTGTCTCTATAATTCCTTTTTTGGTAATTGTAACAGACTGAATGACCGGAGATAATATTTTTTCACCTGCTTGTTCCGTAAAGACAAACACTTCATAATCCCCCGGACTCAGTCCCTGAAACATAAATACGCCATCTAATCCCGTTCTGATTTCATCGAATTGATAAGCAGCACCCTTTACACGAATAAATACACGCAGATCGTAAGCGGGTATGAAACCCGTCAGAAAAGCTTTGTCGTAATATTTTGCCAGAACTGTTCCCTTTATATATGAAGTCTCCAACGATTTGCCTTCATGAATATAAAGGTTCGTTGTATTTTTCGTTTCACCCTTTCCAACTGTAACCGTATCGATTACCGCTTCTTTTCCTGTTTCGGGATATGTACTGTAAGCAAATACTTTGTAAGTTCCTTCAGTCAGATATTTAAAACGGAAAAAACCGTCGTAACCGGTTTCCATTTTGTCTCCGTAAATAGGTTCATCACCATAAACGATATAGACATCCTCTTTTGCTGCCGGAAAAGTATCTGTTTTTAAATTATTAGTAATGTCGTAATGAAGTACTTTGAACACTTTGCCCTCAATAACTGATATACCGCCCTGACCTTCATCGTTAACACAAGAAAATAAAAAAAGCGAAAGTAAGCCAATGAAAAGAATAATATAGTTTCTCACAAAAAATAATTTAGATACTGTAAATGGATCATACGTTATAAAAAAAATGTAAGCCGGAAATTTGATAACTTTTTCTTACTACAAATATGTTACAGCAGGATTACATTTCTGCAAAAGTAATTTATTTTATGAAATAATAGAGTATATATCGGTATAAGGTCGCAAATTTCAGGTAAAATACACCAAAATGAATTGATTTTCCCCACTAATTTCAATCATAAGTTAAATTCTAAGAATATTCTAATCGCAGAAAAATAATTTCTTCTATTCACTATTAAAAAAAATGACATTCTTATTGTCATTTCCTTCTGAAAATTAGTGTGAATCGGTTATTGTCTGTCATTCTGTCACCAAACTTTCCGTGGCATTTTATTTGACTAAGGAAGTTCAGTGAAAATATAATAAATCGGAATGCAACCTTGGCCGCACTCCGACTTATACATGAAACTATTAATCAATTAACATAAAACTTACAATGAGTAAAGGAAACATTGGGGTAACGAGTGCAAATATTTTCCCCGTTATCAAGAAATTTTTGTACAGTGATCACGAGATTTTTTTGCGTGAATTAGTATCGAATGCCGTGGATGCCACACAAAAATTGAAAACGTTAGCTGCCGTGGGCGACTTTAAAGGCGAACTGGGCGACCTCACCGTACGTGTTGCCATCGACAAAAAGAAAGGGACATTAACTATTTCGGACCGCGGAATTGGAATGACTGCCGATGAGATTGATAAATATATCAATCAAATCGCATTCTCAGGTGCCGAAGAATTTCTGGAAAAATACAAAGACGACGCACAAGCTATTATCGGTCATTTCGGATTAGGTTTTTATTCTTCATTTATGGTGTCGAAAAAAGTGGAAATCTTCACTCAATCGTATCAGGAAAATACAACCGGTCAACACTGGTCATGTAAAGGTGATCCTGAATATACACTGGAAGACACCATTAAAGCCGACCGTGGAACAGATATCGTATTACACATCGATAACGAAAACAAAGATTTCCTGGAAGAATCGAAAATTCAGGAATTATTATCGAAATACTGCAAGTTCCTTCCGATTGAAATTGCTTTTGGCAAGAAAAAAGAATGGAAAGATGGCAAAAACGTGGAAACCGATCAGGACAATATCATCAACAACACCAATCCTGCCTGGACACGCAAACCCGCCGACCTGAAAGATGAAGATTACGATGCCTTCTATCACGAATTGATGCCAATGGGGGAAGATCCCTTATTCCATATCCATCTGAATGTGGATTATCCTTTTAACCTCACCGGTATTCTGTATTTTCCTAAGATCAAAAACAACATTGACATGCAACGCAATAAAATTCAATTGTATTGCAATCAGGTATATGTTACCGATCACGTGGAAAACATTGTGCCCGAATACTTAACTTTATTACACGGGGTGATTGATTCACCCGACATTCCGTTGAACGTATCGCGTAGTTACCTGCAAAGCGATGCCAACGTGAAGAAAATTTCGAGTCACATTACCAAGAAAGTGGCAGATCGTTTAAGCGAAATTTTCAAAGCCGATCGGGCTGCATTTGAAGAGAAATGGGATAACCTGAAACTTTTCATTCAATACGGAATGTTGAGTGACGAAAAATTCTACGAACGTGCCGAGAAATTTGCTTTATTGAAAAACGTTGACGGCAAATACTTTACTTTTGAAGAATATAAAACGCTGGTTGGTGAAAACCAAAAAGACAAAAACGGTGATGTAATATACCTTTACGCCAACAGTACCGACGAACAATTCAGCTATATCCAACATGCTCAGGACAAAGGTTACGATGTGCTGATTATGGACGGACAACTGGATGTTCACGTGGTAAGCCAGTTGGAACAAAAATTTGAGAAAACCCGTTTTGTACGTGTTGACAGCGATGTGATTGATAAAATAATTGAGAAAGATGATACCCCAAAAGTAGCTTTAAGCAATGACCAACGGGATGCCATGGTGACGGTTTTCGAATCTCAGATTCCTAAAATGGATAAAACCAACTTTATCGTTACTTTCGAGCAACTGGCACCAACATCAAATCCTGTTTTCGTTACTCAAAACGAGTTTATGCGCCGGATGAAAGATATGTCGGCACTGCAAGGTGGCGGTGGCATGATGAGTTTCTATGGCGAAATGCCCGACAGCTATAATCTGGTCGTTAATACAGCGCATCCGATTATTGAGAAATTACTAACTGACGAAGAAACTGCTTGTGGATCAGAAGTAGCTCCTATTGCAACTGAAATTTCAGAAGTAAAGAATAAACACGATAAACTGAAAGACAGTCACAAAGGTAAAAAAGACGAAGAAATTCCATCAGCAGAGAAAGCCGAACTGGAAGAGTTGCAAAAGAAAATTGATGAACTAACCGTCAACAAGAAAGCAATTCTGAAATCTTTTGCAGGAGAAACAAAACAGGTACGTCAACTTATTGACCTGGCTTTATTGGCAAATAATATGCTCAAAGGTGAGGCATTGGCAAACTTTGTAAAAAGAAGTGTGGAACTATTATAATGCATAATTTACAATTCAAAATTAACCGGCGATAAGGCTTTAAATCTTATCGCCGGTTTTTTTTTGCTTCACTTCAGGTCGAGCCTCTAGCTCAAACAATAAATATCAAAATGAAACTTATTAAGGAATTATGCATTAAACTTTCAAATATAAACCGTATTTTTGTAGCACTTTTTAAACAAAACAGAATATCCGATGGCTTTGAGTTTGACCAAATCACCCTCCGAATGTAACAATAAAAACGAAATCAGGCAGCAAATAGATGCTATCGATAAAGAAATTATTGCTCTTTTTGCGAAACGTTTTGAATATGTCAGTGAAATTGTAAAATTCAAAAATGACGTTGAAAGTGTTGTTGCTCAGGAACGGAAAGATCAGGTAATAAAAGAACGGGGAGAATGGGCCGAAAAGCATGGATTGGATAAGGATACTTTTGAACAAATTTACCGGTTTTTAGTAGAACATAATATTGGAAAAGAGTTGGATATTCTTGAGAAGAGACCCCAAACCCCTAAAGGGGTTTAAAGATGAGATAATTGGGAATTGGAAATTAAGTAATTGGAAATTATAAAAGCATGTACAAACAGGAAATTAAAGAAATGGATTGCACCGTTCGTGATGGCGGTTTGATGAATAAATGGCAGTTTTCGGACGATTTCGTTCGTGGAGTTTACAACGCTTGCGTCGAAGCCGGTATCGATTATATGGAAATCGGTTATTTAAGTAGCGAAAAGGCTTTCAGCCGCCAGGAAATGGGGCCGTGGAAATTTTGCCATCAAAAAGACCTTGAACGCATCGTGGGTAAAAACGAAACCGCTCTGAAGCTTTCGGCTATGGCTGATATCGGTCGCATTGATCTGGATGATATACCAATGGCGGCAGATAGTCTGTTGGATATGATCCGTGTAGCTTGTTATGTTCATCAGGTGGATAAAGCCATTGCACTGGCACATCACTGCCTGGATAAAGGTTACGAAGTTTGTATCAACTTGATGGCCGTTTCAACCGTTGGGGAACTGGAACTGGATGAAGCATTGAAAGATATTGCCAAATCGCGCGTGAAAGTATTTTATGCGGTTGATAGTTTTGGCAGCATGTATGTGGAATCAATACAACATTTGGTTCGCAAATATATGGCTGCATTGCCGGGTAAAGAAATTGGAATTCACGCACATAACAATATGCAAATGGCCATGTCCAACACATATACTGCCATTATGGAAGGTTGCACTATGCTCGATGCAACTTTACTTGGATTGGGTCGTGGCGCAGGAAACTGTCCGATTGAAATTCTGATTGCATTTTTAAAAAATCCAAAATACCGCCTGTTACCTTTGTTGCAGGTTATTCAGGATTATGTTCATCCAATGCAAAAAGATATTGACTGGGGATATCACATCCCTTACCTCATATCAGGAGCATTAAACGCTCATCCACGTAAGAGTATGGAATGGATGGAATCGGACCAGAAAAACGATTTCGTGACTTTTATGAAGAATATGCACGATAACGAGATTTTGGAATAGTATATTTTGTTTCAAACATAAAAACTGCCTTTCGTTTACTTACGAAAGGCAGTTTTTTATTGGATCGTTTTAACCGTGTTGTTGTTTTACCGGCCGGTTATGCAATCCGCATTCCTTATGTTCAGGTTCCTCCCACCACCATCGGCCCGCACGTAAATCTTCACCGGGTTTAATTGCCCGCGTACACGGTTGGCAACCGATGCTTGGAAATCCCTTGTCGTGTAGTTCGTTATAAGGAACATTATTGGTTTTAATATAATCCCAGACATCTTTTTCGAGCCAGCGAACCAAGGGATTAATTTTGATTATGCCATTTGCTTCATCCCATTCTACTTCTTTTACACCAAGTCGGGTTACTGATTGTTCCTGACGAAGTCCGCAAATCCAGACTTCCAGTCCTTCAAAAGCACGTTTGAGCGGTTCCAGTTTCCGAACCTGACAACATTGCTTACGCTTGTCAATACTATCGTAAAACAGGTTGATTCCATTCGTCTTCACTATTTCTTCCACCTGATTATGATCCGGGAAAAACACCTCAATATTGATTCCGTACTTTTTATTGGTGCTGTCAATAAGCGAATATGTTTCCGGAAAAAGCCGCCCCGTATCCAACGTGAAAATGCGCGTTTGTTTATCTATTTTCGCTACAAGGTCAGTCAACACCTGATCTTCAATGCTCAGACTCGACGAAAGAGCAATTTTTCCTTTATATTCTTTTAGAAAATAACTCAGGATTTCTTCCGGTGATTTTCCTTCAAACTGGTCGTTAAGAACCCCTAACCCCTGAAGGGGAACTGAGTTAGTCTTGTCTTGTATATTGTTTTCTCTATTCATAGATTTAAAAAATCAGTGGTAATTTAGTTCCCCTTTAGGGGCTAGGGGTTTAAATGGTATATGTTTCGTCTTCCAGATTATGAACAATCATTCCCGCTCCCACAGTTTCAAATGTATTTTCATCTATAATGACCAGACTTCCGGTAATGCGGTTTTCTCCGTACGAATCAAATTTCAGGGGTTTGAGCGTTTTGATGGAAATATGTGCAATGTCATTCACCTTCACTATTTTGTCATCTAAAATATTTTCCAACGTATTAATATTCACCTTAAAATGAACTTCTTTGATAATCGCCCGCGTTTCTTCTGTGGCGTGCCGGATAATGTATTTTCCACCTTCATTCAAAGGGCGTTGGTTGAGCCAGCAGACTAAAAGCGATACATTCGCACTTACAGTTGGCTTTTGCTCATCATTTTTCACAATGAAATCTCCCCGGCTAATATCAACATTATCGGCCAGTCGTATCGATACCGATTGAGGTGTAAAGGCTTCTCCGAGCGATTTGGGGCCTTCATCAATGGCAATAATGCTGGATTGTGTTTTCGAAGGAAGTACGGTTACCTGATCTCCAACCTTGAAACTACCACCTGAAATACGACCGGCATACCCACGATAATCGTGAAAATCGTCGGAATGTGGACGAATAACATATTGTACCGGAAAACGGGCAGGCAGCTTGGTTTCATCTTTCCGTACCGGCAAAGTTTCGAGTAAATGCAACAAGGTTTCACCGCTGTACCAGGGTGTTTTCTTCGAAACATCCACCACATTATCACCATCGCGGGCTGATATTGGAATAAAAATGACATTTTTCAGTTTCAGAATTTTGGCAATTTCTTCGTATTCGGTTTTGATAGAATTAAAAACATCTTCCGAGAAAGCCACCAAATCCATTTTGTTTACCGCTACTACTACGTTTGGGATTTGTAATAACGATGCAATATACGAGTGGCGTTTGCTTTGTTCGATAATTCCGTTTCGGGCATCGATTAATATAATGGCAACATCAGCTGTAGAAGCACCTGTAACCATATTCCGCGTATATTCAATGTGACCCGGGGTGTCGGCAATTATAAATTTTCGTTTAGGTGTAGCAAAATAACGGTAAGCCACATCAATGGTAATTCCCTGCTCGCGTTCGGCACGAAGTCCATCGGTAAGCAAAGCTAAATTCACTTCTTCACTTCCGCTAAGGCGTTTGCTGGCATCTTTTACCGCTTGTAACTGATCTTCAAAAATAGATTTACTATCGTAAAGCAATCGGCCGATTAATGTACTTTTCCCATCATCCACGCTTCCTGCCGTACTGAACCGCAATAATTCCATATCTAAATAACCCGGAACCCCTATCCCCTGAAGGGGAACTGAGTTAGTTTCGTTATCTATATTTTTATTATTCATATAAATTATATTCTTTTGTTTCAATAATAAATACTAATATTTCTTTTTCCCCTTTAGGGGTTAGGGGTCTTAAAAATATCCCGCTTTTTTCCTGTCTTCCATGGCCGCTTCGGAGCGTTTATCGTCAGAGCGTCCTCCCCGTTCTGTGATTCGCGAACTGGCAATTTCAGCAATAATATCTTCGAGCGAATTAGCTGAAGAAAGTGTAAGACCTGTGCAGGTTATATCGCCAATGGTTCGGCAACGAACATTTTTCAAAACAATTCTTTCCGATTCACGACGGGGCATTTCAGGCAAAGCTGCATAAATAATTCCTTCACGTTCAAACACTTCACGTTCGTGCGTGTAATAAAGAGAAGGGAGCGGAATGTTTTCCTGCAAAATATATTGC
>JAQTOL010000071.1 GCA_028748945.1 Paludibacter sp. | reverse complement strand
TTGCCTTAGTCGGTCGGAATGGTGCGGGGAAATCCACGCTGATAAAATTAATAGCCGGTGATGAACAGCCTTCACATGGAAGTATCGTTGCTTCTCCCGATTTAACTGTCGGTTATTTGCCCCAGCACATGATTCACAGCGAGGGTACCACCGTGATGCAGGAGACCGAGAAAGCATTTGATCATATCATTAAACTGCAGAATGAAATTGACCGGTTGACGCTGGAACTTACGGAACGGCCGGATTTTGAAAGCGAAGAATATGCCCAGATTATTGATAAGTTGAGCAGTTCTTACGAGCAGATGCAAATAATCAATAGCGGAAACTTTTACGCGGAAATAGAAAAGACCCTGCTCGGGTTGGGATTTCTCCGAAGCGATTTCGACAGGCCATGTTCCGAATTCAGTGGAGGATGGCGTATGCGTATTGAATTGGCAAAAATACTCCTGCAAACTCCGGATATATTGCTGCTGGATGAACCTACCAATCACCTGGATATTGAATCAATTCAATGGCTCGAAAGTTTTCTGGCCACAACAGCCAGTGCAATCCTGTTGGTTTCGCATGATAAGGTTTTTATGGACGGGGTTACAAACCGGACGATTGAAATCTCCCTCGGACGGATCTACGATTACGATGTGAATTATTCCAAATACCTGCAACTCCGTCAGGAAAGACATGATCAGCAGGTGCGTGCATTCGAAAACCAGCAAAAAATGATACAGGAAACGGAAGATTTTATTGATCGTTTCCGTAGTAAAGCCACCAAAGCTGTGCAGGTTCAGTCACGAATAAAGGCGCTGAATAAAATTGAGCGGTTGGAAGTTGATCTGGAAGATACTTCACGGCTTCATCTTAAATTTCCTCCGGCACCCCGTTCGGGAGCCATACCCGTGGAAATAGAAAATTTATCTAAGGTCTACGATGAACATATTGTACTTGATAAAATCGGAATGATTATCAACCGGGGTGAGAAAGTTGCTTTTGTAGGTAAGAACGGTGAAGGAAAAAGTACGCTGATAAAGTGTATTTTAGAAGAAATAACATACGCGGGAATACTCAAACTGGGGTTCACTGTAAAAATAGGATATTTTGCCCAGAATCAGCCTTCGCTGCTGGATGAAAACCTGACTGTTTTTGAAACGGTCGATGCTGTAGCGGTGGGTGATATCCGTACACGCTTACGCGATATTTTAGGTGCTTTTATGTTTGGCGGCGAGGCCTCCGATAAAAAAGTAAAAGTGCTTTCGGGAGGAGAGCGCAGCCGTCTGGCAATGATTCGTTTACTACTTGAACCGGTTAGTCTTCTGATATTGGACGAGCCGACCAATCACCTGGATATTCCTTCGAAAGAAGTGTTGAAAGATGCTATCAAGGCTTATGATGGAACCGCCATCATTGTTTCACACGATCGTGAGTTTCTGGATGGTTTGGTGACCAAAGTATATGAAATAGGCAATAAAAAGATTCGTGAACATCTGGGTGGCATCTATGAATTCCTCGATAAAAAGAAAATGGAAAATCTGAATGAACTGGGATAAATCCCCGGGTCTTCGGAAATTTCCGTATCGCTTCTGATAAAACAGAAATTTCCATTATATTTGCGGAACTAAAAATCACCGTAATGAGAAGAGTTTTCGGAATAATAATTTTTACAATGTTCCCACTGTTTCTTTTTGGAAAGAGTGAAATGGATTCATTATTGCGTGTTTTGGACAAGACCGTGGAAAATTATCAGGTATACTCAAACCTGAAAGAGGAAAAGCTGAATAAGCTGAAAGACCTGCTCAACTTTACGTCCACCGATCAGCAACGTTACGATATTTGCGGACAACTTTACGATGAATACAGGTCGTATAAATCGGATTCCGCGTTGACTTATGCCCGTAAGAAACTACAAATTGCTGAGAAAATGAGCAGCAACCGGAATCTGGTGGAGGCCCGGTTAAATCTGGCATCCATTATGGGAATAACCGGCATGTATAAGGAAGCCATGGACATACTGGGTACTATAAATATCAAAGAATTTCCGGATTTAAAAGCCTATTACTTCCATATTTACAGAACAATCTACGGTTTTATGGGTGATTATACCATATCGAGTCAGGAAAAAAAACAATATGAAACCATTACTGCAGCTTATCGAGACTCTCTTTTGGTTGTAAATCCTGCCAGCTCCGGTACGCATGTTATGGTCAGGTCCGACCAGTTGATTGTAAATAATCAATTCAATGATGCACTGACGCTTTTATTGAATTATTACCCTACCATAAAAAACGACATTCATACCAAAGCCATTATAGCTTACAGCATTGCGGAAGCTTATCAGGGCAAAAATGAACGGATGCTTCAGAAACGCTGGTTAGCAATATCTGCCATTTATGATTTGCAATCGGCCACAAAAGAATACATTTCGTTGCGCAATCTGGCTTTTCTACTTTACGAAGATGGTGATGTAGACAGGGCGTATAAATATATCAAAAGGTCGTTGGAAGATGCACTTTTTTGTAATGCACGCCTGAGAACATACGAAATTTCACAAATGTTACCGATTATTGATAAGGCATATCAATTACAGACGGAAGCCCGTCAGAATCAATTGATGATCTCTTTGATAAGTATCAGTGTGCTGTCAATATTCTTATTGATTGCTATTTTCTTTATCTACAGGCAAATGAGGAAATTGTCCGTTGCCCGGAAAGAACTTAGCCTTGCCAATGAGCAGTTAAATAATCTGAATCTTGAATTATCAGGCACCAACCATCAATTGAAACACACCAACGACACGCTGCTGGAAGCTAACCTTATCAAAGAGGAATATATCGGGCGATACATGGATCAATGTTCGGTATATATTGATAAACTGGACGATTACCGCCGGCTACTGAATAAAACCGCTGCTGCTGGAAAAATAGACGATTTACTTCATGCTATTAAATCGAAACAGTTTATCGAAGATGAGCTGAAAGAGTTTTACACCAACTTCGACAGTACCTTTCTGCAACTGTTCCCGACTTTCGTAGAAGAGTTTACCGCTTTGCTGGTGGACGATGAAGAAACAAAGCTAAAACAGGGAGAGCTTCTGAACACAGAATTACGGATATTTGCTTTGATTCGGTTGGGAATTACCGACAGTGTAAAAATATCCCATTTCTTACGGTACTCGTTGTCTACCATTTACAATTACCGGACAAAACTCCGCAACAAGGCTGCCGGGCCTCGGGATGAATTTGAATTGAGTGTAATGCGGATCGGTGCCGGAAAATAAGAAACGAAACATTGTTTTTTTTAATGTCATCAAAGCTAATATACCTTTTACTACTTCTTTTTTTACTCCAAACCTACTACATTTTTTTTGATTAAAAATATCGCAATAACTTGTTTGTAAGATAAGTAGATTGTTTGGCCCTCTGTTTTCACTACAATTTATTTTCAGCATGAATCATTGGAGTTGAATGAATCTATATTTGCATTGTCGAAAGTCGAAATGTCAACCAAACCAAGATGCATATAAGTTTATTGATAACCCGATTTGAGACAACAAGTAATAAAAAACAACCTTAAATAAAAAAATGATGGTAAATTTCAACAAAAGCCTCTTTAGCTTGCTGATGTTTTGCAGCATGCTATTTGTCTTGCCTCATGTAGTTGCACAAACTACATCCAAAACTATCTCCGGCATTATTGTCGATGCCAATGGGGAGCCGCTGATCGGAGTAAATGTTATAATAAAAGGTACTCAAACCGGTACGATTACGGACTCCAATGGGAAGTTTTCTATTCCCGGTGAGTCTGTAAACAATGCAGTTTTATCCATTTCATACATTGGATATGATACAAAAGAAGTAATTCCAACCGGACAATTGCTTCGGATTCAACTAACCGAAAGTTCCAAATCTTTAGACGAAGTGGTGGTAGTGGGTTATGGTACCCAACGTAAAAAGGTCCTCACCGGTTCAGTCGCAACCATTAAGAGTTCCGATCTAAAATCTTTGCCTGTTCCCAGCCTGAGCGATGCTTTGGAGGGACGTGCTGCAGGAGTACAGGTTATTTCGTCCGGAACTCCCGGTACCGATGCTACTTTCCGCATTCGGGGTACAGGAACTATTAATGATTCCAATCCGTTGGTGGTTATCGACGGTTTGCCGATTGATGGGGGTTTGAATCAGTTGAATATGGATGATGTGGAATCCGTTCAGGTATTGAAAGACGCTTCTGCCACGGCTATTTACGGTTCGCGGGGAGCAAATGGGGTTATCATTGTTACCACCAAACATGGAGGTAACGGAACTTCACATATCAACTTCAACTATTCGTACGGTGTTCAGAATGCCACCAATAAAGTAAAGATGCTGAATGCCTCTCAGTTTGCCTCGTTGCACAACGAGATGCTGGCCAATGGAGGACAAACACTGAATCCGGCCTTTGCCGATCCTGCCAGCCTGGGTGTTGGTACCGACTGGTTAGGTGCATTTTTCCAAACAGCCCCTATGCAAAACTATTCATTGAACTACTCAGGTGGTACGGATAAAACAAATATTTATGTATCCGGAAATTATTTCAGCCAGGATGGTATCATTATCAATACCGGTTACAAAAAATTTACTTTCCAGTTGAATACCGACAGTAAAATAACGTCGTTTCTGAAGTTTGGAAACAGCCTTACTTTGAACCACGACATCAAAACGAACGGTGACTTCAACATACGGAATGCTATGCTGGCATTGCCAACACAAGACATTTATCATACTGATGGCACATATACAGGACCTGTTGGTCGTTCCTTGTATTCGGGTGATATTGTCAACCCGATTGGTGCTGCCAAAACGGTGGATAACTCTACAAATGGATATAACCTGATGGGTAACATATATGCAGAAATCCAAATACTGAAAGAGTTGAAGTTTAAATCTACCTTTGGGTTGCAGGCTAATTTTTGGGATTCACGTACATGGTCGCCCGAACGTGCCTGGGACACCAGTGTTCAGTCTCAATCTTATTTAGGTGAACAATACAATAAAAACCTTACCTGGTTGTGGGACAATACGTTTACTTACGATAAAACATTTGGTAAACATAAAGTGGGATTGATGGCCGGTACCAGCGCGCAGGAAAATCAGTACGATTTTATGAACGGCTCTATTCAGAGTTTTGCAAGCGATGCAACTCAACAACTGAGCAACGGCATTCTGCTTCCTACCGTTGGAGGTAGTACTGCAAGTTGGTCAACATTTTCTTACATGGGGCGCGTGAATTATGCTTATGCAGATAAATATTTGTTTACTGCCACTCTCCGTCAGGATGGTTCTTCCCGTTTCGGTACTAAAAATAAATATGGATTGTTCCCATCGGCTTCGGTAGCCTGGCGCATTTCCGAGGAAGATTTCTTTAAATCAATCACTTTTGTAAATGATTTGAAAATCCGTGCCGGATTCGGTGAAACCGGAAACCAAAGCATAGGAAACTACTCATTTGCATCCCAATTGAATACGGTTAAATACAACTTTAACAATACAGTTGTTTCGGCCATTGTACCGACCGTGATGCCAAACCCCTTTGTTCAATGGGAAAATCAGAAACAGGGAAATATAGGTATAGATGCTACAATGTTCAATCAACGCGTTGAAGTAACATTGGATGCTTATCTGAAACTGACCGATAAAATGTTGGTTCCCATGGTAGTTCCTGTTTCTACAGGTTATTCCGATGTTTTTGTTCCATCTATCAATGCAGGACAAATGGAAAACAAAGGGATTGAGTTGACTGTCAATACTAAAAACCTGACCGGTCCGTTCGCATGGAATACCAATTTCAATGTTTCATTCAATGCTAATAAAGTGATAAGTATCAACGATACAGTGCCAATGTCGAGTGGGAGTATCGGGTTGAATCAAAACCTTGCCTTAATTCAGGCAGGATTACCAATCAACGAATTCTACGGATTTGTAACCGATGGTATTTTCCAGAATCAGGCCGAAGTTGACAATCACGCTTTGCAGGTTCCGGGTAATGACCCTAACAACCGTACATCACCGGGTGATATCCGCTTCAGGGATTTGAATAATGATGGTGTTATCGATGATAAAGACCGTACCTATTTGGGCAATCCAAATCCGACATTTATTTTTGCCATGAACAATACCTTCTCATACAAAGGAATTGATTTATCAATATTCCTGCAGGGTGTGGCCGGCAATAAGATTATAAATGCCAATCGATTCTGGAGCGAAGCCATGGCTGTTGCACAAAACCAGACAGATGCAACATTAAACAGATGGACGGGAGAAGGAACAAGCAACACCATGCCAAGAGCGGTTTTTAATGACCCAAACAAAAACACACGTCCTTCCGACCGTTATGTGGAAGATGGTTCGTACCTGAGAATCAAAAATGTGACTTTAGGTTATACCTTACCTGCATCGTTGACTAAAAAAGTGCAACTTTCAACTGCCCGTTTCTATTTGACCGCTCAAAACCTGTTTACGCTTACAAAATACAGCGGCTTTGATCCCGAAATAGGAACTAATGGCATTGATAACAATTTGTATCCGGTAACCAGAACCATCAGTGTTGGCTTTAACTTAGGAATCTAATCTTAAAAATCAAAACAGTATGAAATTCATAAAATATCTTTCAATAGCAGTTGTGGCTGCATTTCTACCCGCATGTAGCGATTTTCTGGATAAAGTTCCGGAAGACACCATCAATACATCCAATTTCTTTAGAACCGAAGCCGATGCTGTAGGTGCCATCAATGGTGCTTATCAGCCCTTGCAGTGGCCGAAACTTTACAATATGCGTATGTGGACAACCGATATTATGGCCGGCAACAGTATTGTTGGTGCCGGAGGAGGGACCGACGGTATTGAAACACAGGATGAAGCAAACTTTGTAACATCCACTGATAATCAGGGCGTATTGGATATGTGGCGTGGTCCCTGGCCCGGAATCTTACGTTGTAATATTATTTTGCAAAAAGTACCGGGAATGACTATCGGCGAGAACCTGAAAAACCGGGTATTGGGTGAAGCTTATTTCTTACGTGCACACTACTATTTCATTTTAGTTCAGTTCTTTGGTGATGTGCCTTTAGTCCTTCAACCTGTAGAACCGGACGGTGACCTACGTCCTTTCAGAACGGCAAAAGCCGAAGTGTATAAACAAATTGAATCTGATTTAAGTACTGCAATTACTTTATTACCCGAACGGGAACAATATTCTGCAGTCGATCAGGGGCGTGCTTCAAAAGGTTCGGCAGAAGGAATGCTGGCAAAGGTGGAACTAACGCTTGGAAACTATCAACGGGTAATCAATCTGTGTGATTCTGTGAAAGCATTGGGTTATGCATTAAATCCAAATTATGGTGACAATTTTAATCCGGTTACTAAAAACTCAGTCGAATCACTTTTTGAGATTCAATATGTTAGTGGAGGCGGTTATGATTTTTGGAGCAACGAGAATCAGGGTTCATGGCTAAGTGCGTTTACAGGTCCACGTGGTTCAAATATGGTTGCAGGTGCTTATGGTTGGGATCAGCCAACTCAGGAATTTGTCGATTCTTATGAACCCGGCGACTTACGAAAAGATGTCACTGTGTTATACGATGGTTGTCCAACCTTCGATGGCAAAGTATATCAGAAGTCTTATTCAACTACAGGATATAATCTGCGCAAATTTTTGGTGCCGCTATCAACTGTTCCCACCACCAGTGATAGTCCTATGGATTTCCCTGTTCTGAGATATTCTGATGTCCTGTTAATGAAAGCCGAAGCCTTAAATGAAACAGGTAAAACTGCCGAAGCTCAATTACTGGCAACAGATGCCAATGCCACACTAAATAAAGTGCGTGTTCGTGCCGGATTATTAAATGTAACAGGGTTGGATCAGGCTAATCTCCGTTTGAAGATTTTGCACGAACGTCGTATGGAGCTCGCTTTTGAGGGACAACGCTGGTTTGATCTGATTCGTGTTAACGGCGGACAATACGGGATTGACTTTTTGCACTCGATTGGAAAATCAAACATGAGTTCTAAATATCTGTTGTTTCCTGTTCCGCAAAAAGAACGTGATGCCAATCCAAATCTGACTCAAAATACAGGATATTAATCGCTGTTTAACCATTATATAAAGACAGAAAATATGAAAAAATTAAATAAAACAGAAGTTTTGAAAAATAAACTCATTAAATACAGCAGAATATCGTTGATACTGGTTTTGTCACTTCTGATATTCTCGGCCTGCGATCAGGAATTACCCGATAATGTTGTAAAAGCGGGAGCCCTGGCTCTGACAGCTTCGAAAGCCACTGTGGAACTGACTCAGAAAAATGTGCAAAACGAAGCCTTTAATCTGACCTGGACATCCGGAACAAATAACGGAACGGGTGCAGCTATTTCTTATTCGCTTCAGGTTGATAAAAAAGGGAATGATTTTTCCAAAGCTATCACTTTTGATATGGGTAAGGGGGTTTACGCCAAAAGTTTCAATGTAGGTGATTTGAATGACAGTTTACTGATTCATTGGGACTGTACTCCGGGTACGGCAGTTGATCTCGAAGCTCGTATTATTTCTACTATTTACTCTACACCAACTGCAGGTGAAACATCACCGGTAATAAACGTTTCTGTTAAACCTTATCAACCGGTTAGCAAAACACTTTATTTATATGGAAGTGCATCTCCCAAAGGGACTGATTTGAATAATGCCCTTGAACTCAAACCTCAAAGTGATCCGACAGTATTTGTTTATCTGGGTTCATTGGGTGTAGGTTCATTTAAATTAATCACCACATTGGGTCAATTACTCCCTTCATATAATAAAGGTACGGACGACAACCATATTGTTCTGCGTACAGCCGATAGTGATCCCGATGATCAGTTTAATATTACAGAAGCAGCTGTTTATAAAATTACAGTTAGTTTGCTTGATAAGTCAATCACATTTGGCAAGGTAGATTTACCGGCCTACAGTACAATTTACATAGTAGGTGATGCATCACCTAATGGTTGGGATATTTCCAATGCCACTCCCTTGGTACAGAATACAACGAATCCGTTTATTTTTACCTATCAGGGTGTTATGAAAGCCGGTGAATTCAAATTTCCTGTTAATAGAAATGCTGACTGGGGTCAGGATATGTTTGAAAAAGTAGATGACACACATATGTATTTACATGTTGGAGGAACGGCCGGTGATGATAAATGGACTATTGCAAAAAAAGGTTATTACACCATTACTCTGAATCTTCTGGATAACTCTATCAGCATGTCTCGCGAAAAATTATATATGGTAGGCGATGCCACTCCGATTGGTTGGACTATAACAAGTGCCATTGAAATGACTGAAGATGCTACAGATGGTTGTATCTTTACATACTCAGGACCAATGCTTGCAGGAGCATTTAAGTTTCCTGTTAACCGCAATAGCGATTGGGGTCAGGATATGTATATGCGTACGGACGATACACACATGTACCGGCATATTGGCGGACAAGCTGATGATAACAAATGGACAATTACTACAGCCGGAAATTATGTGATAACAGCTAATATAGAAACATTGTCTCTGAGTTTTGTAAATCAATAAGTATTTAGTTTTCAATAAATGAAAAAAGGGTCGCCTGATTTCAAATCGGGCGGCCCTTTATAAATATATTTTTTTCAATAGGCATTATATATGTTATATATTCTTGTCAATGTGCATAGTAAATTTATCATTTAAAATCAAGTAAAGCGCAATTGCTTATGCAGTGGTAAAACAGCTAAATAAGTATTTAAAAGGACAAAAATTAAAACATGAAGTATACTTATGAAATAAATTCAAAGAACCAAACGATTGATGTTATAACGACGGGTGAAATAATAACAGAAGAAGCTGTTGCAATGGGATTGAAAATTATGTTGAAAGCAAAAGAGCTGAAATACAAAATGGTTTTCGATAATCGACTGTCAAAAAACAGAATTTCAATTGGAGAAGCATATTGTTGGTTTTCAACTCATTTTGATTATATTGACACCGAATTAAGGCATATTCCAACAGCCTACATCGCAAATAAAGAAGATTGGGATTTCTATTCCTTCTTAGAATGTACCTGCTATAACAAAGGCATTCCGATAAGAGCGTTTCAGGAAGAAAATGCAGCTATGAAATGGCTTGAAAGTTTATGAAGAATTGCAAACAATTTTTATTTTTACTTAGTTCTGTGTTAAATAGACTTTATTATTTATCAATCATTCTGATCTTGAAAATTGAAAATTCAGTATTCAACTAATTTATATAATATCTAATTATTAAAACTCTTCCAATTCAAACGTTGTTGGATAAAAGAAACAATCCTCTTATGACTTCAAAATTTAAAAATATAACTGTAATAGTTCTTATTCTGG
>JAQTOL010000070.1 GCA_028748945.1 Paludibacter sp. | reverse complement strand
CTTTTCCTTGATTTGACCAACCTGTTTCATCTTCGCCACCTCCGTGTTGGAGATAAAGCACAGGATACCTCTGAGTTGCATTTATATCGTATCCGTCAGGAGTGTACACAAGTGCTCTTCGCCATGCTTTGGTAATATCCGAATAATATCGAATCTGTCTGATTTGTCCATGAGGAACATCTTTCATAGTGTAATAATCCACTCCTTTTTCGGGAATTTCAATTCCACTCGCCATCCTGCCCATTCCATAAAAAGTCTGGCTTGCTGGGTCACAAACAGCCAGCCCATTAATCAGAATTGAATAATAATGAAATCCGGGAACGATTGGGTCGGTTGTGATTACCCAAGAACCTTCATCTTCTTTCACCATATCATATTTTTTACCCAAATCTACCTGTACTTTTTGTGCATCTGGTGCCTTAATGCGAAATAGCACTCTGTTATCGGGTAAAATCTGAGGATATTGCGCACCCGGAATATTTGTGGATGGGGATACTCCAACAGCTTCTTCTTTAGGAATATTGCTGTATTGATCAATTAATGAAGCAGTCACCGGTTTGAATAGCAATTGAGAGAACATATACAGATTTTGTTTCCAGGTTTTAAAATCGTGGAATCCGCCGGGAATCACCTGATAAATATGAGGAATCTGATTGGCAACTAAATAATCGTGCGTGCGTTTACTGTAAGTAATCAAACCATCTCTGTCGCCGCACGAAATCCAGAGAAGTCTCAACTTTTTCTTAGCATTTTCAGCACTTGGAAGTAACTCCTGAGGCGTTTTTGTATTTGGAGCTGATGAAAAACCGCCGACCCAGGCAAATGTATCCAGATTGCCAAATCCGAAATTTAACGATTGTCCGCCGCCCATTGAAAGTCCGGCAATAGCCCGATTTTCCTGATTTTTGAATACCGGATAATTCTTTTCAATATAAGGAATAAGATCATTTAGCAAATCTTGTTCGAAAGTGGCAAATGCCGCTACCTTGGGTGCTTCCATAATATTACCAACCGCTCTGTCGTCCTTCATTGCACGTCCGTTAGGTAAGACAACGATCATAGGAGCAATTTTTTTATCTGCATACAAATTATCCAGAATCAACTGAGGTTTTCCCTGAATAAACCATTCTTTTTCATCACCGCCAATACCGTGCAATAAGTAAAGAACAGGATATTTCTTAGTCTTCGAAAATCCCGGAGGAGTATAAACCAATGCTCTGCGGGTGTTACCAACGGTTGTCGAAGTATACTCAATAGTGTCGATATTGCCATGTTGAATACCTGTACGGATTGAATCAAATCCTATTGGCGTTTTTTTAAACTCCTGACTTTTAGCATTAAGTACTACTGACAAAACAACTAATGTAAATGATAAAACTTTTTTCATATTTCAAAATTTTTATTTCAAAATTCAATCATACTTTTAAAATAATTTTGTTTCACTCAGAAATCCTTTTCATTAATCAAATAATTATAAATAATAATTTGATTAAAGAATGTATTTGAAGTGAACTGATTTAAGATTTTTACCTGAAATATAAAACTTGTAAGTAAATCGATTCTAATTTGATCTACATACAAGTTCCATTTTATTAAATTTAACTTTAAACTCCAAAAAACTATTTTAGTTCTGCCGTAAAAGGTGAAGCTGGTAATCCATCTTTGTTGAAAAGATTAGCTCCATCAGGATTATCTGCCCAGGCATAACGTACTAGTACAGGAGATTGAACTTCATTGTTCCAAACAATAACTTTATTATTTTTAATTTCAGCTTTTGCCCAAACAAACTTTCTATCTGCTCCGGCAATGGCAAATCCATTCAATTCAATTTGTCCTTTAGCCTCCAATCCACTACCAATCTGCGAAAAAGTAAGTTCAATTTTCCTGTCGGTCACTTTCATAGATTTATAGAGCGGTCCCGAATAAACCACTTTAGAATCATTGTAAGCCAGTTTTCGGGCAGCCAACGCCAAACGATTGCCTACATCCTGTTTATCGAGGGGATGAATATCGTTCCATTCACCAATATCAATTGTTACTACCATGGCAGTATTTGGAACAGACAGCGTTTTCAGTTGTGATTCGCGGGTTTCTGCCCAATTGCTTTCCGAAGGCTGCGATTTTGATTCCATAAAGTTAGGCAGTTGTACAAAAAGAAATGGAAAATCTCCTTGTTCAAAATTCTTACGCCAACCCAGAATCAAAGCAGGGAAGAGCTTTGCATATTCGTCCGGTTTTCCGGTATTTGATTCACCCTGATACCATATTGTACCTTTAATCGCGTAATTCAACAGAGGAGCTATCATGGCATTGTATAGACCCATAGGTTTCCAACGGATAAATGTTTCACCTTCAAGCGGAGGCATGGTGCAGCCGGGTTTCATTTTCCAATCGCTTTTCAAATCAACAACATGATTGCCAACTTTGAGTTCGTAAGGTTTATCTAACACAAAACCACCCTTGCCGGAATTGTTAACAATACGTGCGACAATGATATTTTTACCGGCAAGAAGTACTCCCTGCGGAACTTTGTAACGACGTGGAGGGTATTGATAGGTTATATTTCCTATGAATTTCCCGTTTATAAATACAGAATCGGCATCTACTATTCGTCCGAGATTGAGTGATGCCGGTTTTCCAGAATCTTCTTGTGAAACTTCGAATTCCCGTCGAAACCATACTACACCGTTTATATTTCCCAGTGTTGTATTTGCCCAATAACCTGGTATTTTCATTGACAAACAGTTCGAATCATCAAAACCAGGTTGGGAATATCCATTTTTCTCTCCTTCATCTTTATCCACAGATGTTTTGTACCAGGTGTTTATTCTTGCTTTGTCTGATGACTCAATTTGTTTAATTAAATCATCATTTCTGAATTTATACGCTTCGTTCAACTGATTTGGAAATTCTTTCAAGGCATCTTCACTCATCCATGCTTCAATAGGAGAGCCACCCAGACTGGCATTAATCAATCCAATGGGGACATGATATTTCTGAAATAATGCAGTTCCAAAAAAATAAGATACAGCAGAGAAGTCCAGAATCGAAAGAGGATTAACCGACTGCCAGTTCCCGGATAAATAATCTTTTTCGGGATTCTTAAAATTATATTTCTTAGGTACTTCAAAGTAACGTATTAACTGATTATTTGCCTGTTTAATTTCATCTTCATATAATGGTTTGACTCTTCTCATGGGTAGTTCCATATTCGATTGTCCGGAGCAAAGCCATACTTCACCAAATAGAATATCTTTGATTTCCAGTCGATTATTTCCTTCGATAATCATTGAGAACGGACCACCGGCTTTATGGGGAACTAATGTCAGTTGCCAGTCACCGTTCTCAGTTGATGTGGTTTTGTAGTTTTTCCCGTCAATTGTTATGGCGATTTTTTCTAATGAATCGGCCCAGCCCCAGATTTTGACTTTGCTGTCGCATTGAAGTACCATCCCGTTGGAAATAAGTTTTGGTAATCTTATGTTAGCAAATATAGATCCTGTGAAGATCAAGAGTAGCAGAAGAATATTATTTCGTTTTAAATTGTTCATTTTTAATAAATTAAAATCAACTCGACAAAGTTTAAAACTTTGAATAAGTTGGATTTACAAATATACTAACAAAAATAGATTAGTTTATTAATCCTTCAATAGTTTTAATCGTTCCATCTGTATTGTATTCCAATTCTACCACTTTCAGGCTTCTGAGCCATGTTTTTCCGCCTGAAGGTCGGCTGTCGTGATGGAACAAATACCATTTACCTTCAATTTCAGTAATGCAATGATGAGTTGTCCATCCTACTACCGGAGTAAGAATTACGCCTTGATAAGTGAATGGTCCGTAAGGTGAATCACTGATTGCATAACACAAGAAATGTGTATTTCCGGTGGAATATGAATAATAATATTTACCCATGTATTTGTGCACCCAAGATGCTTCAAAAAAACGACGATCATGGTCACCCGCTTTAATAGGTTCTCCTTTTTCATCCAAAATAACCAAATCCTGTGGTTCATCTGCAAATTCCAGCATATTTTCACTGATTTTCACTACCTTCGGACATAAAGCAGGTTCGTTGTCAGCCGGTTCATGGCCGCACTCAATAGCTTTATTTTTGCGATAGCGTTGCAATTGTCCACCCCACAAACCGCCGAAATACATGTAATGAATGCCATCCTCATCCCTGAAAACACAAGGATCGATAGAATAACTACCTTTTATCGGATTGTCCTCTGCTACAAAAGGGCCTTCCGGACTTTTACTTATGGCAACTCCGATATGGAAAACATCATTTTTGTCTTTGAGTGAAAAATAAATATAATACTTTCCATCTTTATAGGCTGTATCGCTATCCCAAAGTTGACGGCCTGCCCATGGAATATCTTTAACGTGAAGTACTTCGCCATGATCGGTTACTTCGCCATCGATTGATTCCATTGAAAATACATGATAATCACGCATATCAAAATGATCACCATTATCATTTTCCGGAATGCCTGATTCTACATCGTGCGACGGATAAATAAATATTTTTCCATCGAAAATATGTACAGCCGGATCGGCAGTATAAAGATTTGGGACTAAATATCTTGGTTGTTTCATTTTAGTTAATCAGTTAATCAGTTGATTGGATGAATGAAGTAATAACTGTTTTTACATTATTCATTTTCAAATTCTCGAATTTTCAAATTCATTTTTTTGCCTCTTCAGCCTCTTTAATAATTATCTCTACAATAGGTTTTGGATTATTATTTCGGTCGAAAAGTAAAGGATAATCGGTTCGTCCACGTACCGGCCAATTATTCCTCCATGATTGAGCATCGTTAACGCCCCAAACAGTAACACGACTGATTTTATCTTTATATTTTAAAAATAAGCGAAAAAAGTCGGCATATCGATTCTGCAATGCAGTAGCAACTGAATCGGGCAGACTGCCGGCGTATGGATTCAGCTCTTTATCATATTTGAAATTAAGTGATACATCAGCTCCTACATTTTTACCCGGTTTCGGTAAAACAGAGATATCCATTTCGGTTATCATTACTTTTACACCCGTATTCGAAAATGCAATAATGCTTTTTTCAAATTCTTCGACGGAAGGAAAATCCATGGTCATGTGACCCTGCATACCGATTCCATCAATCTTCACTCCCTGTTGTTGCAGTTTATTTACCATTTTTACTACTGCATCACGTTTTCCGGGAAGAGCCATAGAATAATCATTGTAATATAATTCGGCCTGAGGATCCGCTTCGTGAGCATATTGAAAAGCCAAGCGGATATAATCTTCTCCTAAAATTTCATAGAATTTGCTTTTTCTCCAGCTACCATCGTCCTCAATGGCTTCATTTACCACATCCCAACCTTTCACCCGCCCTTTATAACGACCAACCAAAGCATAAATATGTGTTTTCATCCGTTGCTTCAGTATTTCAGGGCTTACGTTATTCCCTTTTGCATCAACACAAAACCAACCGGGAAGTTGTGAATGCCAGATTAAGGTATGACCGGTAATAAATAAATTGTTCTTTTCGCCAAATTTAACAAACTGATCGGCCAACGAAAAATCAAATTCTCCCTCAACGGGCTGAATAACCTCACTTTTCATGACATTTTCAGGGACAATTGCACTAAATTGTTCTTTTATTACACGAATTGAAGCACTATCCAGTCCATTTATTTGTTTCGAATTCATGGCTGTTCCAATTAGGAATTTATCAGCAAATGCTTCTTTTAATGTTGTTCTCTTTTTTGCAGAACATGAAACAAGTAATATCAAAATGGAAAATGTGATTAGTAGAAATTGGTTAATTAATTTCATCTCTATAAATATATAAATTATTATTTGTATTACATTATCAGTATATTAACGGTCTTTTTTAAGCGCTTGCTCTATTTCAATTTCTTTTTTCTTGTCTATTTCATAAAAAAACAAACAGGAGGCTGCTAATAAAAAAGTAATGGTTGGGAACACACTAACTGATAACTTAATTCCCTGTATTGTATTTTCAGCCTGAACTGTCAGTTGTTCGTTATAGCCAAAAAAAGCTAAAATACCTGCCACTAAAGCACCACCAATACTCAATCCTGCTTTCAACCCGAATATCATTGCTGAAAAAATAATTCCGGTAGCACGACGATTATTTTTCATTTCCGAATAATCAGCCACATCGGCAATCATTGCCCATAATAGCGGAATAGTAAGTCCGTAAAAAAATCCATGAAATAATTGCGCAATAAAAACCAAACCAACGGATTCTTTAGAGAAAAATAGAAATGCTAATAAGCAAATAGTTGATAGTACCAGGCCCACAACAAATACATCGCGTTTTCCAAATCTGTCCGCCAGTTTTTTTGAAAAGGAAATCCCCAGAATCATAAAAATAATGCCACCTCCATTAAACAAACTAAAGCCTGAAGTAGCAGCATCTTTAGACCAGACAAATCCAACCAACCCAATTCTTGTTAAAAGCGAATTTAAGTTATCAATAAGGCCATTGAAGCCAATGTTTTAAAGAAAAGTTGCCAGTTGTGCTTTATCTAATGAGACTGCCTGAAAAGGCAGTCTCATTAGAAACTTAAAACTTCAAAATCAATTAATTTATAATTTTTTTAATATAAGTTTCGCCCATTACCAAAGATTTCATTAGATAAACTCCATTATTAAGGTTTGAAATATTAATTTCATTTATATTCTTAGCTGTAATTACATTACGACCACCCAAATCAACAATTTCAATTCTATCGATAGTTTGATTAAAGTACAATGTGTTTCCTGTCCTTTTGAATGTCAGAACATTAAAAGTATTTTTTGAAAATCCGGTTCCAGTCTTTTCAGTAAGTTTTATGTTATCCAGATAATAATTAGCTTTATTGCTATTGATACCTAAATCCAGTTTAAAGGAATTGCCATAACTTGTGATTGAACTTATGGTATCCAGCATAAATACCTTTGTTTCCCATGCATTTGCAACACCCGCACTTTGAGGGTGCATTACCTTTGTTCCGTCTAAATATAGTTCGATATCTTTGTAAGTATTATCTGTACCATCGATATTATTAAGATAAACATCGAAAGTAAGTTTATCGTAATCAGCTAAAACTTTGCCGGCAGGAAGTGCAATTATTTGTTCAAGACAGGAATTCCAATTGGTAGCCAGAATATGAACTGATTTGTTCGCAGCATTTGTAGGATTTGATTCAACAATTGCAGAAGCATCAGTTGTGCTCCAACGTTTCATAGCTAAAACATCGGTCAGATTATTTGCTTCAAAATCGTTCACAATAACGGTAGGGGTTGCAACCGGTATAAGTACCAACTCTACATCATCAATTAAGTATTCCGTATTACTCTTTGATAATTTCAAAATTAAATTTCCGGAAGGTACTGGTTTTAAAATAGAGTTTGCAAAAGTAAATTCTACTGTTTTCCAAATTCCAATTTCTGCAGTACCCCATAATCCGGCCCAACCAACCTCTCCAATTTTTTCAGTAGCACCTGCTAAAGAAGAACTTGGTGATGAAAAGACTTCTAAGGTAGGATAATTAGTGTCAGTACCACCAATAATAAGGTATTTCACCTTGATTTTAGAATACAAAGTCTCAGCTCCTGCAGGAATAGGTACATTCCCAAAATAAACAGGGAGATAATTTGTGTTTAGTACATGTAATGCCTTTGATGAAGGATTACCGGTTGTATAGGTATTTGCAACAACATCGACAGTTCCTCCATCCCACATAGCAGTAGCACCGCCGGTAGATCCAATTTCTGCATCTTCAAAAGTGATTTTTGTTTGGGCTGATAAGACCATACTTAAACCGAAAAATGTTAATAATAGTGTAGTTTTTTTCATAAAACAAAATATTAAAAGTTAATAAATGAGAGTAACAAAACAAGAATGTATTTATTGAGAAAATATCATAAGTAATTAATTATTGAAACTGTTGAAAAGCAACTGAAATATTGAATCATTAAAAATATGCTTGTAATTTTTCTTGTAAATCTTGATATTACGATTAAATGAAAATTTAATTCACTAAAAACAACTAAAATAATTCATATTTTGTTTCAGTCTGAAATAAAAATGTGAAATAATTATAAACCTGAATGAAGTTCCAAAATAGCTAACAAATATAAATACAAAAACAAAAATGAAATACCCTGTATGTTACATATATTTATCAACTTGTTACAATTTGTGCTATCAACTGAAAATACAGATAAAAGCAAAAAACAATTGATATATATATTGACATTTTTTTATTTGAAAAAGTAAGTTGTATCAATTAAATTATCCTAAATTACAACAGGTTAGCTATCTTATTAAAGATATACTTTGAATTGAAATATATAAATTCATTTTGTTGGCTACTTTATTTAGATTATTATCTGTATATTAACGTTTTTTCTTTAGAGAATTTTCTATTTCAATTTCTTTTTTCTTGTCTATTTCATAAAAAAACAAACAGCAGGCTGCTAATAAAAAAGTAATGGTTGGGAACACACTAACTGATAACTTAATTCCTTGTATTGTATTTTCAGCCTGAACTGCCAGTTGTTCGTTATAGCCAAAAAAGGCTAAAATCCCTGCCACTAAAGCACCACCAATACTCAATCCTGCTTTCAGCCCGAATATCATTGCTGAAAAAATAATTCCGGTAGCACGACGATTATTTCTCATTTCCGAATAATCAGCCACATCGGCAATCATTGCCCATAATAGCGGAATAGTGAGTCCGTAAAAAAATCCATGAAATAATTGTGCAATAAAAACTAATCCAACGGATTCTTTAGAGAAAAATAGAAATGCAAATAAGCAAATGGTTGATAATATCAGGCCCACAACAAATACATCGCGTTTTCCAAATCTGTCTGCCAGTTTTTTTGAAAAGGAAATTCCCAGAATCATAAAAATAATACCACCTCCATTAAATAAGCTAAAGCCTGAAGTAGCTGCATCTTTAGGCCAGACAAATCCAACCAACCCAATTCTGGTTAAAAGTGAATTTAAATTATCAATAAGGCCATTCAAGCCAATATTTTGAAGAAAAGCTGCCAGTTGTGCATTATCTAAATAGTTTTCAAAATAATAAACATACATTCCACCTTTTAGCGATAAAGTTATAAACACTAAAATAGTCAGAAACAACATGGCTAACCATGGTTTGTTTTTTGAAAGATCTTTAATATCTTGCTTCACACTTGATTTTTGCTCCGGTTTTGGAATAATTCTTTCCCTTGTTGTCAGGAACGTAATGATAAAGAAAATAACACCGGTAATGGCAAAAATTGTCATCACTTTTTCGAATCCGATTGTTTTGTCTCCAGCACCGAAAATTAAAACAAGTGGTAAAAGCAATGCCTGAACAATAAACTGAGCAATCATAACGGCAATAAAACGGTAGGATGAAATGCTGTTTCTTTCTGACATATCCCCGGTCATTACTCCACTTAAAGCTGAGTAAGGAAGATTATTGGCAGAATATATAAGTACTAAAAATATATAAGTTACAAATGCGTAAATGAGTTTTCCGTGAGGACCGAAATTTGGGGTTGTAAATGTTAATAATGCAATTATTCCAAAAGGAACTGAAGTCCATAATATCCAGGGACGGAACTTTCCCCATCGGGTTACGGTGCGATCGGCAATAGCTCCCATTATCGGGTTAAACGAAGCTCCTATCATACCCCCCACAAAAATAATTACGGAAGCGGAAGCCGGTGGAATTTTAAAAACATCTGTATAAAAGAAAGCTATAAATGTCATTAAGGTTTGAAAAATAAGATTTGCGGCCAAATCGCCTAAGCTATAGCCTATTTTCTCTATAATTGAGACTTTTTGTGAACTTGATTTCATTATGTTAAAAAATCTATTTGTGTGCTGTTTAATTGTTGCTTATATTTATTGTAATCTTAAAGTTTTACTCCCTGATATTTTCTGTTAACCACTCATCATAAGATATTTTGCATTTATAATCAACTGAAAATATTTTTTTTCCCTTCAATTATTTAAGATGTTTTTTATGTATTGGTACTTGAGATTATAAAACAGAGCTTAGAAAAATTATCAACAGGAGTTACTGAATCATAATCTCAGAATATGATTTTATTAGAAAAAACAAAGAAAATCACTCCACTTTCCACACGGAAACGTGGAGTGATTTTTAGTTTGAAAAAATAAGTTGTTAATATTGAAGCTCGCCAGAAAAACCTGCACTTACATCTTCACCTGCGAGTCCGTCGGCAAAGCCTTTGTAGGCATGTTTTCGGGCATAATTTGCATCCCACAAACAAGGTGCATCATCTGGAATCGAGTTTGTATGCTCTTTGGCATTATCTGAAATGCCCCAAATGGTGATACCATAACGTTGGGATTCAGGTATATATTTCTTCCAGTTCGCCCCCTAACGCCTCCAGTGTGTCGTTGATAACTTCGGCGGGCAGATCGGCTTCGGGATCGGTCAAAAAATCCAGTGCTTGTAAATAATTGCCGCTTAATTGGTA
>JAQTOL010000069.1 GCA_028748945.1 Paludibacter sp. | reverse complement strand
ATGATAACCGATATAATCAATGATACTCTCTTTTACGCCTATTTCGGTGGTACTGATTACCCCAACCGGTTTGTTAAATGCCAGAAAAACGAAATTATCTCCGATTTTTGCTTCAATCTGGTTTCCATTCAACATCACTTTGTCACGGGCCGAAACCTGATCGCCCACGACTGCACGTTTTCCATTCACAAAAACATGACCTTGTTCGATATATTTGTCGGCTTCACGTCGTGAGCAAACACCGCTGTCGCTGATAAATTTGTTTAATCGGATTTTTTCGGCCATAAGAAATGATAAATTTGAAAACGTGGGTCCCGATAGCTATCGGGATTGAAAATGAGTAAAAATGAACTAAGCCTTAAGAATATCGAGCAATTCGCTAATTACCATGGCACTCGCCCCCCATATTGAAGCATTGGAGGTGTCGTAATACGGTGCATTGGTTACAACCTTTACTTTTGCCACATAGAAATCTTTTTGTTTAATTATATCGGGTTTAAAAAAATCGGCAAGAGGAATTTCAATTACTTCAGCCACTTCACGTTCCTCAATTTTATAAGTGGGTTTTTCGTTCAGATAACCTGCAAAAACACTAATAAGAAAATTGCTTGGCGGAACATATATGTCAGTAAGCCTACCGAGAATTTCAATTTTGTCTTTCGGAATTCCAATTTCCTCCTGAATTTCACGCAAGGCAGTTGTTTCAACATTAATGTCTTCTTCCTCGTATCGTCCACCGGGAAATGCAATCTGCCCGGCATGTATTCCAACATAATTGCTTCGCCTGATAACAATCATTTTCAGAACATCTTCATCCTGAAAAAAGAGAATCAGCACTGCACTTTTTTTTGCATTCAGCACCTGATCCTTTTTGTCGATAAGTTCCTGTGCACGGTTTAAAGAAGCCATCTTCACATGAGAACTTACGCCCGGTAAAGGTAGTTGAAATTTCTGTTTTAATTCGTCTTTGCTAAATTGCATATACTTTGAAATAAATTTCCCGCAGATTCCGAAGATTAACGCTGAAATATATCTGCGGGAATTTGCGGAATCTACGGGAAAATGTCTTTATTCTTTTATCTGAATTCTATTGGCAAATCACACAACCTTCACATTTCGATAGTTCGCCACGCAAGCGTTTCTCAACAAGCAATTTCATGCGATCCTGTAAAGCCGGAATACGAATATTCTCAATCACATCATTTGTAAAAGCAAACATCAACAACAAGCGGGCTTCCTTCTCAGAAATGCCGCGTGATTGCATATAGAATTTTGCCGATTCGTCCAATGAACCAATCGTGGCTCCATGCGAACATTTTACATCATCCGCCCAGATTTCCAATTGCGGTTTGGTACGCATCTTAGCCGTTTTGCTCAGCAGGATGTTCCGGTTCGTCTGGAAAGCCGCTGTTTTCTGGGCATCTTTTGCCACCAGTAATTTTCCGGTAAATCCACCTTTGGACATATCATCCAATACATATTTAAATAATTCCCGGCTATTGCAATTCGGCTTATTATGAATGATGGAAGTAAAATTGTCCACCTCCTGCTTTTTGTCTGCTATTACCATTCCGCACAGTAAAGTGTCACAACCTTCTCCGTCCAGATCAATTTCAATGGTGTTCCGCGTGATACCGTTATGAAGTGTAATGACATTTGCCAGTACATTGGAAGATTTTCGCTGATCAATCAGTAAAGTAGATAAGTTGGTCGTTTTGGTATGTACATTTTCGAGTTTGTAATGCTCGTAAGTGGCATTTTCACCCACAAAAACTTCTGTAACCCTGTTGGAGAGGAAGCGAACTTCATCAACTGTATGGTCGCAAACCAGAAGCTGAGCTTTAGAACCTTCCTCGATTACGATCAGGTTATGACTATTCGCCATCGTATCAACATCCGAACGCATAATGTTTACCAATTGCACCGGTCTGTCCATTACCACATTTTTGGGAACATACATGAAGAAGCCATCTTGGGCAAAAGCCCCGTTGAAGGCTACCAATCCATCATTTTTGGCAGTACTGAGTTTTCCGAAATAATCGCGGAGTAATTCAGGATGTGAAGCGGCCACATCTTTCACACTTCCAATAATAACGCCTTCCGGTAATTTGTTATGAACAGGATCATTAACAGGATAAAAAGCGTCGTTGACTACAAAATAAAGATAGGAATGAATGCCGGGTACATCACATTTAAAAACTTCGTATGGATTTATAGGTACTGAAATGCGGTTTATATTTAATCCGTAATCAACCGAAAGTGTTTCTCTCAGGTCAGTATATTTGTAGTTTTCTAACGCTGAAGTAGGAAATCCCAGTGCTTCGAAGCGTGCAAAAGATTCGTCGCGTGATGTGTTCATCACGGCAGAAGAATGCTTTTTAATGCTTTCGCGTTGTTCTTTGTATAAGTCGATATATTGTTGTTCAAGCGTCTCTTGCCTCACCGTAGGAGCGGCATTTAAGGTGCTTATTTCATTGTTCTTCATATTGAATACTATTTAAAATTCCCCTTTTGAAGGTTCCTTTAGCGGGGTGTATGGAACTGTGTATTAAACTGTTTCTTCCACTTCCTTTTTAATCCAGTCGTAGCCTCTTTCTTCGAGTTCCAAAGCCAGTTCTTTACCACCTGATTTTACGATACGTCCATCATAGAGTACATGTACAAAATCAGGGATGATATAATCCAGCAATCGTTGATAGTGGGTAATTACGATACTGGCGTTATCGGGGCTTTTTAACTTATTAACTCCATTTGCTACAATACGTAAGGCATCAATATCCAGTCCTGAATCCGTTTCGTCAAGAATTGCCAAACGTGGTTCGAGCATGGCCATTTGGAAAATCTCATTCCGTTTTTTCTCACCACCCGAAAAGCCTTCGTTTACCGCACGATTGGCCAGTTTATTATCCATTTCAACCAATGTTTTCTTTTCACGCATTACACGAAGAAAATCGGTAGCAGATAAAGGTTCCAGATTTTTGTATTTCCGGTGTTCGTTCAGGGCGGCACGCAAGAAGTTCACCATACTTACACCCGGTATTTCCACGGGATATTGAAAACTCAGAAAAATTCCTTCGCGTGAACGGTCTTCAGGTGAAAGTTCCAATAAGTTTTTACCATAGAAAGTTATATCTCCGTGTGTAACTTCGAAAGCCTGATTACCGGTAAGTACTGAAGCCAGTGTCGACTTTCCGGCACCGTTTGGTCCCATGATAGCATGAATCTCTCCCGGACGAACCACCAGATCCAATCCCTTTAATATCTCTTTGCCATTGATATTGGCGTGTAAATTTTTAATTTCTAGCATAATTAATAACCCCTAATTCCTAAAGGGGAACTAAATTAGTATTGTTTTATTTATTTTTTATTTTTGAATTCGACTTTATTTTATTGGAATAAAGTTTATAATTCGCACTCCACCAAAGCCCCCTTTAGGGGGTTGGGGGTCTTAACCCACGCTTCCTTCCAACGTTATTTGTAATAGTTTTTGAGCTTCCACGGCAAATTCCATCGGAAGTTTATTCAGAACTTCTTTGGCGTATCCGTTTACGATTAATCCCACGGCATCTTCGGTAGAAATCCCACGTTGATTGCAATAAAATATCTGGTCTTCGTTGATTTTCGAAGTAGTTGCTTCGTGTTCGACAATGGCCGATTCGTTACTCACTTCCATATACGGAAAAGTGTGGGCACCACATTTATCACTGAGCAACAGACTGTCGCATTGCGAAAAGTTACGTGCATTATCCGCCTTTGGATTAATCCTTACCAGACCACGGTAACTGTTCTGGCTGAAACCGGCAGAAATTCCTTTTGAAAGAATATGACTGGTGGTATTTTTACCTATATGCAACATTTTAGTTCCCGTATCGGCCTGTTGGTGATGATTGGTTACGGCAACCGAATAAAATTCTGCAGACGAATTATCCCCCAACAAAATACAACTTGGGTATTTCCAGGTTATGGCTGAACCGGTTTCAACCTGTGTCCAGGAAATTCTGGAACTATCCCCTTTACATATTCCACGTTTGGTAACAAAATTATAAACGCCCCCTTTTCCGGTTTTATCACCCGGATACCAGTTCTGAACCGTTGAATATTTTACTTCCGCATTTTTTAAAGCAACTATTTCCACAATGGCTGCATGCAATTGATTTTCATCGCGCATTGGAGCCGTACAACCTTCCAGGTATGAAACATAGCTGTCTTCATCGGCAATAATCAGCGTTCGTTCAAACTGCCCGGTATTTATGGCGTTTATTCGGAAATAAGTGGACAGTTCCATGGGGCAACGAATGCCTTTCGGAATATACACAAAAGAACCATCGCTAAACACGGCACTGTTTAGTGTTGCAAAAAAGTTATCTGAAACCGGTACGACCGAACTCATATATTTTTGAACAAGGTCGGGGTGATGTTCCACGGCTTCGCTAAACGAGCAGAAAATAATACCCATTTCCGCCAAACTGTCTTTGAATGTAGTCTTTACCGAAATGCTATCCATCACAACATCCACAGCTACACCCGATAACATTTTTTGTTCTTCCATAGAAATGCCCAGTTTGTCGAATGTTTTCAACAGTTCGGGATCAACCTCATCTAAATTTTGAGGTGCATTTTTACGTGGAGCAGCATAATACGCTATGCTTTGAAAATCAATATCCGGAATATCCAGTTGAGCCCAGGTCGGTATCTTCATTGTCAACCAGTGACGATAAGCTTTTAAACGAAATTCGAGCATCCATTCCGGTTCTTTTTTCTTGGCCGAAATAAGGCGCACAACATCCTCGCTGAGTCCTATGGGAATAATATCTGTTTCAATGTCGGTGGTAAATCCGTATTTATAATCTGCTTGAGTGACCTGATCTAATAAAACTTCTGACATAATCTTTTAATTCATAATTATTAATTCATAATTCAAAATCGAATGTTTTTCAATTTATTGAATCATAAATAAATTTAAGACTGCAAAGGTACAAAAAAATGTGTTTTTGAGCATAAATCTTTGTTCTTAAACAGTAGACTACATAACACTCTTCCCTTCATTTTTGTTTTAAACGTTTTATATATTGACATTTTTTGCAAAAGAGTTACATTCTCAATCGCTTAAACCAATCCACCCGGAATTTAATTCACAACGATTTAATATATTACCTGAGTGATAAATAATCTGAGAAGTTCTTCATTTTAATTACACTATACAGGGTTTCACTCTGAGTATTTTATAACAACTCTCGGGCAGCATTCAGCTGCTTCCTTTATTTTTGCCGAATTCTCTGCATAGTTAACATTTTCAATAACATAAGCTATTGCATCAATTTTAAACACCTCAGGACAAATGGTTTCACATAGACCACATCCGGTACATCCTTCCTCTATCCATACTTTTTTTATTGCCATACTCTCATTTCTATTTATTATTTATCTCATCTCTTGTATTGTCATAGTAATACTCTAATTAATAAAATATCCTCTGTTTAGAATGTATTCATGCATAGTTGTTGCCTTCTTATTTCAATTATTTTTTTTGAAAGATATTAAGCGCTGGGTTTAACACATTCTCATTATGTTCCATTTGTGAGCTTAAGAACGGTTTTTGGGGAGCTAAAAAATATCCGGTTAAACTTGCAAATAATATTGGAACAAAGTACGAGAAACCAGTGAGCGTTGCTAACAATATTGTGGTACTCATTGGCGTTCGGGTAACACAAGCATTTATTGCAGCCATACAGCTGACTATTGTCAATGTTTGATTGGTGCCGGGGAACAAATGATGAATAATTATACCCAAAGTTGCTCCTACAAAAAATAAAGGGATGATAAAACCACCTCTCCAACCAGAAGTTACGGTAATTGAAATTGCTATGATTTTAAAAATCAAGATTGAGAGTAAAAGCCCTATTGACAGATTGTTTATTAGAAGCTGGTTTATTTCATGATGTCCGAAGTATCTTGTCAGCGGAAAGTAATAAGCAATCACACCAAGCAAAATGCCACCAATTGAAGTCTTCATGAATATCGGCATACTCTTTTTTTCAAATAAATATTTAAAGGCTTTTGTACTGTAGATAAATCCCCAACCGATTGCTGTGGCTGCAATTGCAAAGAGTATTGCATATACAAAGTCAAATTTACCTGAGTATTCAAAAGCTGATAAATGCCAAATAGGGCGAAGACCTAAATGTATAATCAGTGCAAAAATAACATAGCTAAAACAACTGGCAACTAAGGCCGGTATTATGGCTTTGTAATACTCCAAAGCATGTTTATGGTGGAGTATTTCCAACGAGAATAAACTTCCGCCTAATGGGGCTCCAAATAAGGCGGTAAAGCCCGAAGCCATTCCTGCAATACTTAATGACCTCAATTCTTCCCCCTTTAATCTGAATATTTTCCCAAGCCAACTTCCTGTTGATCCGGTTACCTGAACCAAGGGCGATTCAGGACCCAGGCTTCCACCCGATGCAATACATAGTAACGAAGACAAAATCATTGATGGGTTATTCCCGGGGTCCAGTTTTCCTTTATTAAAGCGAATGTTATTTACAATCAGGTTTATCTCGCCCGGATCTCCGAAAAAATGAATAACCAACCCAGCCAATAGTCCGCAGATTGCCATCACCGGTATTACCATCCAACCATTAAAAAAAGCGAGCTCGTGTGTCAAAAATTCAAGGACAATCCAATAAATACCGGCAATTACTCCCCCTGTTAACCCCAAAAAAGCCCACAACAAAAAGATTCTGCTAAATACAAATGGATTATAGCTCCCTTGCCGGTCTAATATGGTTGAGTATTTAATTATTTTTCGTTTTAACTTCAAATTCCTTTTTTTGTTTAGTGAGTTATTAAATGCGATTTATTACTATAATGTAATTTTATCCGTTTTGTTTCCTTTTTGCAATTTTAAATGGTATTTAAACCAAAGTACTATTCCTGTAATGAGCGTGAAAAGAACCAGAATACCACCAAGTGGAATAACCAGAATATAAAATATACCTAAGAATACGCCATAGATTCTACCCGTATGAACCTCCAGAGCAAGACTCCACAGTGACATGGGCGATTGAGTGATGACATTTTCAGGCATTTCAGGAAATTTAGTTTTTTTGTTAAGGTTTGTACTGCCCAAATCATAGTCAAAAAATATTTGTTGATTATGATAAGCTGAACAATATCCCGACACTTTGTAATCACCAATGGGAGGACCCATTTTTACAGGACGTACATAAGATTGTTTCTTAATTAAATCATAGACTTCACCGGTTTTATAATTCCATCTGAAAAGTCCTTCGAAAGAACCCACCATCAAGCTTGGACTACCCATATTTTCAAGAACAGTTACACCCATCACACTGGCCGGAGGTTGAATATCAAAGCGTTTAGCCTCCTGTTTAAATTCACTGTCGAAAGTAAAAAAACCGTCGGAGGTAGACACAATAAATGTTTTTTCGTTTGGGATATAGATGATACGCCGTAATACATCGAACCATGGATTTGGTGTGTCGAGTTCTGTTAGTGGTATTTTCTTCACCCGCGTGTTGGCAATGGCTATAAGCAAAGGTGGACGAAGAAAAATACCTGTTAGTGTTGTTACAAAAAGAAACAAGCCCGTTATCCAACCAATCCGGTTGTGCCACTTTAAGTTCCATTTATGCGTTTTTTTCCATTTGTCTCGTTTTGTTTTATCTGCTTTGTTTTTCTTTATCCCTTTCTTTGAAAAAAACAAAATCACACCCCCGATACTCAACAGAATAAAAACCAGGGCTACCAAATCGACTAATAATTTTCCCGCAACACCATATATCTCTCCACTATGAATGACCCAAAGCGTTTTAAATAATCCTACTTTATTATCGTAGTGTTCGGGTTGGGGTAGTTTAATAATCTCAAATTGCTTCAGATTGGTGCTAACAAGTAAGTTGGAACGTGTCATCACAAAAGTACTGTCACCCTTCTGCAACATATCGACCACGTTTTCTTCATGTACAGGTAGCCGTAACTGAGTCCATTGTTTCTTTGCCGGATTGAACTTATATAACCCGAATAATGTTCCCGCCAGTAGAGCTTTGTCAGTTCTTAAAACTTTAAATATCTTACGGTTATCAATACCTTTCGGTAAACCTGCATTGAAATCATTGAATTTTACGAAGTTCGAATCCGTTTGCCAGATTCCGATATTTCCATACACCAGAAACCGATTTGTTCCCACTTTTAAAGTTGCACGAACAGCAGCATTGTTCCAGTTATTGTATTGATATTCATTTGGAAGGAAACTCCGTTTAATATCTACTGAAGAAAAAGTTTGACGATGATTTAGAATAATACCTGAGAGTGAAAAAATAATAATCAACAGCGCGATAACCACACCCACCCATTTATGGGTCTTTCTGAAAAATTTATACATACGTTCTTCTTACCAATCCACTAACTTTTTATCACTACTAATACTTTGTATTTCCGAAATGTCCTGTGGTAATTATAAACTGGTTTTAATTAATTGCACCCCGTTTTCGCCCTGCAACAATCCCACATATGGTCGGCAAGTTTTACTGCTCTGAATTCGGAAGTATTGGTAAATTCTGACATAGGAATAATTCTGTTACGCACTTAAAATCAATCAGCTGATTATTTATTCCTTATAAAGTAGATAAAAAACAATTCATCATTCTCTTTTTCTATCCAATGGCTAAAATTAAGACTGGATGCTTTATCAATTAACGGAACCGGCAGAAAGGGAGCGATAAGTTGATAAATCTCATTCTCTTTTTGCTTTTTCAGGTCTTCCATAACCTGGGCTACCGGATGTTCTCCATTTGCCAGCATTTCTCTTACATCGAATTTGACAGTTACTTTATTTTCATCAAACCATACAGGTTTTTGGTAAATGTACTGATGCTCTTCTGAATTAGTTTCCTCAGCATTTTGTCCAATTTCCTGACGTAACTGATTTACGAGTAAGCCAACATTCACATTTCCAATTATGGCTGCTTGTTGCAAGGTAGCCACTTTTCCCACTGTACGTCGTAATACCGGATTTTTTAGCTTCTCGAATGTTGGTACATAAGCAATCAGTATGTCTTCCAGTTGGGGATATGCCTCGATAATGTCAAATACTTTCGTTTTGGGTGTTATAATCAGTTCTTCTTTATTCATTTTAGTGTATTTATAAGTTTGTTTTATTTGTACGAAAGAATTCTCTGTTCGCCTTCTAATTCACGATAGGGTGTAATATTATGAGATACTTCAAGTGTTCCAAGGTATTCACCTTTATCATTCCGCAAGGCAAAATACTCGATATGAATCATTTTCCCTCCCATATTTATCCAGAATGGTGCGCTGTTTTGTCGTCCGCTTTTAAAATCGTCGATAATTTTATCCACTATGTGAGCACTTGCAGGCGGATGGCAATGACGAACATCGCGGTTCAGTATCGCTCTGTTACGTTGGAATATCCGTTCGGCACCTTGCGAAAAGTACTTCACTTTATCATCTTTGTCCACAAATGTAATATCAACCGGTAAGGTATTTAAAATAGTCATAATCTCTTCGGCCGAAAAACTTCCGCTTGGTAATTGTATATGACTTCCGCTTTTTTGTGAGTCGTTGATGGATTGTTCTTCCGCCCAATCGGGTTTCCAGGTTATTAACGGATCATACAGACAAAAACCGATTTCAAGTGATTGTTTGCTTATTTCGTACCAGTCAGCTTCGGTCAGTACATCCAATGACATCGGGAATAAAATTTCTTCTTCTTTGGTTATCATTTCCTTCGCCCCTTGGGCTGCAATTTCGAGTACAATCTCAGCAACAGCCCCGAACTCTTCTTTCGTCATTTCTGTGGTTTCCAACACTTCAATACTCCCTTTAATCAGTTCGCGAATTTCATCGTGTTTTCCCCACATGACCTTGGGCGGCCCGGTGATTTCCATTTTTTCCAAATAGGGGAAAAGCAGGTATTCTTTTCGTTGATAATGTTTATCAACATCATAAAGTGTATTGAACAAACCTCTCAGTTTAATTAATTTGGTAGTTATCGATTCTGAAGGCTCAAATCTGATTTCAGAAATTAAGGCAAAAATAGAATTGGTCAACTTTCTTATTTCTTCATTTTCTTTCCGGAAAACATCAACCGGATGACCTTCGGCTACTGGTTTCAATGCTGAAAGGTCAACACGGCCTTCGAGAACCGCTGAATGTGCATCACACAAATCCAGAATTTCCTCTTCAGGTAATCCCTCTGAAATTAGTTCCTGTTCTACTTCGACCACTTCCCCGTACGGAATCTGGCTTAATGAAAGCAATAATTCATTTTGAACAGCCTCCGTTGAACCGCCATGATGAATCTGTAATAAAATTTCCTTTAATTTTTCTTTTCTGCTACGGGAATTATTAATAAGTTCGCTCATTTTTTTATTGGTATTTCAATTATTTATCGATAATCAAATCATACAGAGATATTATACATATCCCTGTATGATTGTTTGGTTTTTTATTCCGCTTTTATCTTTTTTGCAAAAAATGTTTTTTGTACTAAATCATAAAATATTAATCCTCCACCTATAATCATTAAT
>JAQTOL010000068.1 GCA_028748945.1 Paludibacter sp. | reverse complement strand
GGTTTTGTGGCCGTTTTAGCACTGTAAATAGCAAAATATTATTGCTTACTACCCTAAAAAATCTCGCCCTGTTACAATAATCTTAGCTTTTGGTATTATTGAGATAATAGAATGATTGGTTTAAAAATAATTTTGCAATTCAATATATCAATTGAATCAATTAATTATCTTTTTAAATCAATGTATCATGAAAAAAAACAAACTTCTTTCTTATTTAGTACTTGCATGCATGTTGCTGGGATTTTCAAATGTTCAGGCACAATGTCCCTTTGTTCCTCTTTCCACATCAGGAAATTTGATTGTTGATCCCGAATGTGGTTCTATTACTCCTTATGATGCCTGGGGTAATGAAATACTAATTTCAGATGCAACTGCTTATTGTGGAACCAGTGTTCAGGTTACAGGTACAGGTACCTGCCCCGGTTCATTAAATTATAATTTTACAGGTTTAGTAACTGCAAATACTGCTTATAGGTTGAGAGCCATGATGTATACGAATGGTACTGCGGGCATCACTTTAAATGGGTTTGGCATCAACGGAACTACATCTGATTATTCATATGCGGTAAACACAGGTAGCACCTGGCAGTTGGTTGACTTTGTATTTACTACAGGTACATTAGCTTCGAACCAAAACTTCTGGTTTAATAGTTGTGGTAGTGGTAATACTGCGACCGACATGCGTCTCGATAATTTTGAGGTATATCCATATACAGCACCTACACTATCTACATCTATTTCAGTTATTTCGTTTGAAGGCACTACAAGTGCTTCATTTACCGTTACCGGATTAAATCAAACAAGTGCAGTTACATTAACCGCTCCGGCAGGAGTTACGTTGAGTACTTATTCAATTCCTGCCAATCCATCGGCTGTATCAGTTACTGTTACATATGATGGTACAACAACCTTAGCTGACACTATCAGATTGACCAGCGGTACCGCAACAGCAAAAATTGCTGTAAAATCATTTAGTTCGGCGTGTTTTACTCCACTGGCACCAGCAGGGACTAACATGATACCTGATCCTTATCTTAATTCCATATCTGGATTTGGTGGCTGGGGTTATAAAGCTACTGTTACAGGTACAGAAGCTTATTGTGGTATGAGTAGTGTTAAATTTACAGCACTTACAAATGGATGGCCTGATGGAGCTGCGTTGGATGTGTCAAACATAACCTGGACGGCGAACCAGACATATCGTTTCCGTGCCATGGTTAATGCAACAGATGGTTCTGTGGCTTTTTTGGCTAAGAATGCTGATCCTGATTTTCTGCTTGTTGTTCCTCAATCGACAGGTTGGGTTCAAATTGACCAAACATTTACAACAGGAACGAATCCAACATCAGGCTTCTTCACCTTTAACAATGTTGACGGATCGGCCACTGGAAAAATAGCTTACATTGATAACTATGAACTGTGGCCTGTTTCACCGGCTACTGCTGTAAAAAAAGTAAGTGGACTTTCGAAACCCAATATTTATATAAAAGGAAATGCAATTGTTGCTGATTTTAATTTAGATCTGTCTTCAAAAGTAGAAATTTCCGTTTTCAATGCACAAGGTATGTTGTTGAATAAAATAATTGGTACATTTAACGGAGGTAAAAACAGCGAAAAAGTTGCTGTTAATTTGACATCAGGTTTATATTTAGTGAAACTTGTTCAAAATGGCAAATCATTCACTACCAAAGTGATTAAATAATCCACGGGATTGCAATTTATTAAAACTCCGGGCGGTTTATTTAATATGTCATTAAATAAACCGCTATTTATCAACACAGATTACAGTTGGAAAGATATTGTCGTATAATTGTAGTTGTCGATTCTCAAAGACTTAGCAGACAGATGTGATAGCTTCTGATTGTTTGATTAAAATTCATTTAATCAATTTTTTATTTTGAGATGCTGTTTATATTGTCAATATTTTAATGAATCAAAAATAAATTTATTATGAAAAAAATCAAGTTCTATTCCTATGCAGTACTTGTGTGTATGCTGCTAGGAATCTTAGGAGCACAAGCACAATGTTATACTCCTCTTTACGCTTCGGGAAATGTAGTGACAGATCCGGAATGTAATAACTATCCGAATGCCAGTAGCGGATGGTCAAAAGGTTGGGGTAATGCAACTGCGATTACCGGTGCCAACGCCTATTGTGGTACCAGTGTTCAAGTAACCGGTGCTTGCGGTGGTTCCATCGATTATACACTTACAGCTAAATTATTGCCAAACACTTCTTATAGGTTGAAATGCATGTTGTATAGCGATAAAGAAGCATTTATCACATTGAATGGTTGTGGCATCAATGGATTGACATCGGACTTTCAAATAACAAAAAATACCGGAAGCATCTGGCAGGCAGTGGACTTCTATTTTGTCACAGGTACTCTTGCATCAGGGGGACAGAATTTCTGGTTGAATAGCTGCTCGGGGTCAAATCAGGCAACCGATATCCGTCTGGATAACCTTGAAATTTACCCGGCAACTGAACCAGTTGTTTCAATACCAATGGAGCCCATGGATTCCGGAAAATTTGTTCCGACATGGGAATCTTTGAAACAGTATGGTGAAGCACCCGAGTGGTTCCAGGATGCAAAATTTGGTATTTGGGCACATTGGGGACCACAATGCCAGCCGGAACAAGGTGACTGGTTTGCAAGATTTATGTATTTTTCCGGATCTCAGCGGAACTGGTTTACAGCTAACTACGGCTCAGATACGAAACTTGGATTCAAGGAAGTGATCAATGACTGGAAGGCAGAGAACTGGAATCCCGAAAGCATTGTAGAACTTTACAAAAATGCCGGTGCGAAATACTTCTTTGCATTGGGGAATCACCACGACAATTTGGATTTATGGGATAGTAAATATCAGCCATGGAATTCTGTGAATGTCGGTCCTAAAAAAGATATAATCGATGGATGGGAAAAAGCAGCCAGAGCAAACGGATTACGTTTCGGTGTAAGTATTCATGCTTCTCATGCATGGTCGTGGTACGAAGGGTCACAGAGTTATGATGGAAACCTGACAGCAGCCGACGGTGCAGGCAAATGGTGGGATGGCCTTGATCCGCAAGACCTTTATGCCCAAAATCATGCGCATAGTACAGGCTGGAATAATTCCGGAACAATTCATTCACAATGGAATTGGGTCAATGGAGCATCTATTCCAACAAAAGCCTATTGTGCTAAGTTTTACAATAGAACGATGGATATGATTAAAAGATACAATCCGGACCTGATCTATTTTGATGACACCTCTTTACCTTTTGTTGCAATTGATGATGCTGGCAATAGGTCCACTACTGCCGTTAGTGATGTTGGATTGAAAATTGCAGCAAGCTATTACAATAAAAGTGCGAATGCGAATAACGGAAAAGTAGAAAATGTTATTTTCGGCAAGATACTCAACTCGGATGAAAAAGAATGCGAGGTTTGGGACGTTGAACGCGGTATTCCCGACAAACCTCAGGCAAAACACTGGCAGACTTGTACCTGCATCGGCGATTGGCATTATAACAGGTCGGTTTATACCAATAACCAATATAAATCTGCCAATACCGTTATACACATGCTGATTGATATTGTCAGCAAAAATGGGAACTTATTGTTAAACATTCCCCTTCGTGGTGATGGAACTTACGATGAAAAGGAATTAGCTGTTGTTCAGGGAATCACTGCATGGATGAATGTCAACAAAGAGAGTATCTATGACACCCGTACCTGGACAATATTCGGAGAAGGTCCGACAGCTGAGCGTGCAAATGCACTTAGTGCCCAGGGCTTCAACGAAGGTACTTCTTATAATGTAAATGATATCCGTTACGTTAAAAAAGGAGATAGTCTGCTTTACGTTACAGTGATGGGCTGGCCAACAACCGGTAAAGCTGTACTAAAAAGTTTGGCTACAACCCAGCCATATTTAGTGAAAAACATCAAAAGTGTTCAAATTCTCGGTGGTGGAAATCTGACTTTCACTCGTAATGCTGACGGTCTGAGTATCAATCTGCCAACAACAAAACCAGCTACCGCCGACATTGGTATCGCCTTTAAAATTACGCTGGATACGATTGTTTCTTTTGAAAGCTTGCAAGGTATGATAAGAATAGCTCAGGTAACCGACAGTATTGCTAAATTAAATGCTGGAAACAACTCGGGTCAATATAGTCCTGATGCTGTTTCTACATTGGAAGCTGCAATTGTTGATGCACAGGCATACACATCAGCCAATAGTAATAGCGAAATAAGTCAGGCAGTTACAAAATTGCAAAATGCAATCGTTGCATTCAAGTCCAGCTCCAAAACCCCCGGAGGTATCATTAATTATACAAAATCACAAAATATCACGAACAAATACCTGAAAGAAGCCCGTCTTTTTCCCCGGGTAGGTACAACTACAGTGCGTTTTGGGCAACCTGCCAATTGGAGTGCCGACTTTAATATCCCGCAAACCGATGGCAGTGGCACAAAACAAGGTATTGACAAATATCCGGGTTTTAGTAATTTGATGTTGGGAGCCTGGGGTGATGTTGCCCGTTCGACGGTAGATGCGACTAATGCAAGACTTTATAAAAAAGTAACCTTACCTGCAGGCAGGTATTTCTTTGGAGCCAATTACAATACACTTTATAACATGTCGAAAGCATACATTTTTGCATCTAAAACTATTCCAACCATTTCAAATGTTGAATCAACAGCAATCGCTTTTCACAGTATCAGTGCTGATGCAGCTGATAATGCGATGTACGGTATTGAATTTAATCTTTCGACGGAAACAGAAATTTATCTGGGTTGGGTGGCGGATTTAACCACCACGTCAAATCTGGAATTCAGAGCAAAAGAAATTGAATTGCTTCAGGTTTTAGAGCCGACTGACAACTACTCAGCTACAGGTGCTGTTTCGGCTTCAGCAAGTACCGATATTCTATTGAACTTCGCTGAATTTGCCCGTGTCTATAGCACCAGTGGAACGTACAGTATGAAGTCGGATAATACCGGTTATCTGGCAGGTACATCAGGTGGAAGTTTAGACTTAGGTGTAATCGATTTTGGGACAAATAAGTACAACAAAGCATTTGTAAATACGGCTAGCGCCAGTACTGCACTAAATGCTGCATCTTACGACCTCTATTTAGATGATCAGACGACACCCTTTACTTCGATTCCCGCGGTGAGTACAGGAAGTGCGACTGCTTTCGTAAAATCTGAAACCGCCATTAGTTCAATAAGCGGACTACATAAAATAACATTGAAATTCAATAATCATACTTCTTCTTTGTTGTCGGCTGGATTTGCTGATGCAGGTACAAATGCTGTGAAAGAAATCAAACTTTCGGATATATATAAAATTTGTACATCTCAAAACTCAATTGTAATTGATGGTTTAACCAATAATAAAATTGCGGTTTATTGCAGTAACGGTGCATTGATTGGGTTAAAAACATCAGTTACCGGTAAAGTGGAATTTAAAGTTAAACCAGGAGTATATCTTGTAGAGATAGACGGAAATGCTGTAAAGGTTGTTGTTTGATCATATTTTGATTACAGAATAAATGCCTCGACTCATTATTATTGAGCTCGGGGCTTTTACTTTCTATACAAATCTGGTCTAAAATAAACATCATTTGAATGACGTATAAAATAACCACGAATTATCATAAGTAACCGGCAATCGAAAAATATCAAGAAAACATTTATGTTTTTACTTTTAATATCATTTGAATAATCAGTTTTATTTTATCTAATATTCCTTACCTTTGTAACCTAACATATTTTTTTCCAACATGCCCGAAATAAAGAAAGAACATCCGAAAGAGAAAACCGTCTTACACCCACGTAACAAACACAGGGAACGATATGATTTTAAAAAACTCATTGTTACCTGCCCTGAACTGGCTAAATACGTAAAATTGAATGCTTACGGAGACGAATCGTTGGATTTTGCCAATCCAAAAGCGGTAAAATGGTTAAATAAAGCGTTATTGAAGCATTATTATAATATAGAATACTGGGATATTCCCACCGGGTATTTATGCCCGCCCATTCCCGGGAGAGTAGATTATTTACATCATGTTGCCGATTTGCTGGGAAACTCAAATAATGGAAAAATACCAACCGGTCCGAAAGTAAAATGCATGGATATTGGTGTTGGTGCCAGTTGTGTTTTTCCAATCGTTGGAATTAAAGAATACGGTTGGGCGTTTATAGGCTCTGAAACCGATCCGGCTGCTTTGGAATCGGCAAGTAAAATACTGAATAACAATCCATTTTTGAAAAGAAGCATAGAACTCCGTTTTCAGGAAAATCCCATGGATATTTTTCATGGCATCATGGAACGCAATGAGCCCGTTGACTTGACCATTTGCAATCCGCCTTTTCATGCTTCACTGGAAGAAGCCCAGGAAGGAACACTCCGCAAGCTGAGCAGCTTGAACCACAAGAAAGTCACTACTCCCACCCTCAATTTTGGAGGACAAACTACTGAATTGTGGTGTGAAGGTGGTGAAGAACGTTTTGTGCGCAGCATGATTCGTCAGAGTAAACAATTTGCATCAAACTGCTTTTGGTTTACAACACAGATTTCGAAACAATCGCATCTGAAAAGCGTATATGAAGCACTCGAGAATGTTGGTGCTTTAGTAGTGATAACCATTCCTATGGGTCAGGGAACGAAGACAAGTCGTATTGTTGCCTGGACATTTCTTAAAGAGGATCAACAAAAAAGCTGGTTAAATACCCGTTGGAATGCATTCTGATTAATAATTAATTACTTACAATAAATAATTATATGAAGATCTTTGCAACAAGCCAAATTCGCGAAATTGATCAGTTAACCATTAAAAACGAAGCTATTACTTCGATAGATTTAATGGAGCGGGCAGCTGATGTTCTGTATGAAAAGTATTTACAAACTATTTCGTATAATTGCCCTGTTTGCATTATGGCCGGACCCGGAAATAATGGTGGAGATGCACTGGCACTGGCAAGAATGTTTTTGTTAACCAGTTTAAAAGTTGAGGTTTATTTAATTCATACCGGATCGTTATCAGATGATTGTAAGACAAATAAAAAAAGACTTTTTGATTCTTTTCCTGAAAATTTAATAGAACTTCAAAACGAATTCATAGCTCCGGTTTATACTGAAGAAACGATTATTATTGATGGACTTTTTGGCTCAGGACTAAGCAGACCGTTGACAGGAATTTTTTCAGAAGCAGTAAATTGGATGAATCAAAGCGGTTGTAAAATTGTTTCTATCGATATACCTTCCGGTTTACAAGGCGAAGAAAACATTTCAACAAACTCATCGGACATTGTAAAAGCTGACCTGACTTTCACTTTCCAGTTTCCAAAACTATCTTTTCTTTTTGCAGAAAATGAGCCCTACATTGGGAAATGGGAAATTCTTGACATTGGTTTACATCCCGAAGCTATAAAACAAACTGCAAGTGACTATCACTATCTGGAAGAAAATGAAATTAAGTTATTGTTAAAAATACGTTCAAAGTTTTCTCATAAAGGGACTTACGGACATGCACTGATCATTGCAGGAAGTTATGGAATGGCCGGAGCTTCAGTTCTGTCGGGAAGAGCAGCACTACGCACAGGCGCAGGATTGGTAACAGTGCATGGTTGTGCATCCAACCGTACAATCATTCAAACAGCTGCGCCGGAAGTCATATTTCAGGCTGATCAGTTTGATCATTTCATAAGTGATGTGAATGTACGGGATATCTACAATGCTGTGGCAGTTGGACCGGGTATCGGGACGAGAATTGAAACTGCCGACATGCTACGTAAATTACTGGGGCAACTCAATAAACCCTGCGTTCTGGATGCCGATGCGCTCAATATTATTGGTCAGGAAAAAGATTTACTCCAACTTATTCCCAAAAACAGTCTGTTAACTCCGCATCCAAAGGAATTTGAACGTTTATTCGGCAAATGTAATTACTCGCACGAACGAATGATCAAAGCACAGGAAGCAGCCCGACAATATGGGATCATAATCATTTCAAAAGGTGCCAACACTTTGATTGCAATGCCGGACGGTAAATTGTATTTCAATAGTACCGGAAATCCGGGTATGGCAACAGCCGGTTCCGGAGATGTTTTAACCGGAATATTGATTGGATTATTAGCACAGGGTTACTCACCTTCTGAAACGGCCCTGATTGGAACTTTTATACATGGACGTGCCGGCGATTTGGCATTGGAAAATGAATCGGAAGAATCATTGATTGCTGAAGACCTGATTACTCAATTGGGAAAAGCATTCAAATCTTTGATAAATAATTAAATAAACAATATTTTCATATTTAAAATACGGTTTCGGATCAATCCGGAATCGTATTTTTTATTTTTCAAAAGATTACAAACAAAGAAAAAGCAATAATATTTCTTAAAATACAGATCCTCTTTATTGATTACTCAACAAAATGAACTTCTTTTGCATCCGATTAATAATACTATTAAATAATAACATTAAATATGGATATTAAGACCGAACAATCTACTGAGAAAATAATACTTGAAGTTGCCGAAAGACTTTTCCTTGAAAAAGGTTTTGCGATGACCTCAACCACTGAAATTGCAAAAGAAGTCGGATGTAATCAGGCTTTGGTTCATTATTACTTTAGAACGAAAGATAATTTGTTCAATACCATTTTTGAACAAAAATTCAAAGATTTTTTTCAGTGGATATTTGAAATTAAGAGCACAGGAGAATTGGAATTTCTGGATAAATTAAAACTAATCATTGAATCTCATTTTGATTTGCTCATGAATAATCCTAAAATGCCGGCACTGATATTAAATGAGTTATCACGCAAACCCGAACAGATCAGCATGTTAAAAGATAAATTGGAAGCAATACCGGTGAAACTATTTTCGGAATTGAATGCTGAACTGCAAACAGCTATTGCTCAGGGAAAAGTCCGGAAAATTGATTTGATTGATTTGATTGTTAGTATGATAACCATGAATGTAGCCATTTTTGTTATGATGCCTGTTGTAGAGAATATTCTTTCGCTGGACGAATCAAAAAAGAAATTTATGATTCAACACAGAAGAGCCGAAAACGTAGATTTTATTTTAAAAAGTTTAAGACCATAAAAAAGTAATTTAGAATTCATGAATATGAAAAACAAGATTTTATTCATTTTACTGGCCATTGTCGGTTCTTTGAGTTTAAGCGCTCAAAGTCTGACAATTGAAACCTGCCAGGAAAAAGCCAGAGCCAACTATCCGTTGGTTAAACAGTACGGGCTGATTGAACAAACGGCTCAATACAACATCAGCAACGCCAACAAAGGTTATTTGCCACAATTGACACTTTCGGCAAAAGCAACCTATCAGTCGGCAGTGACTGAAATACCTTCCAGTTTAGGCGATGTTTTATCAAAACTGACAGGAAAACCGTTCTCATTTCCTTCCTTGGCAAAAGATCAGTATCAGGCTGTCTTAGAGGCTTCACAACTTATTTGGGATGGTGGTGTGATTTCAGCCCAAAAGAAAATTACAAATGCCTCAACACAAATTGAGAAAGAAAATCTTGAAGTTAGCTTATATGCTTTGAAAGACCGGGTTAATCAACTTTATTTCGGAATTCTGTTGCTCAACGAGCAACTTAAACAGAACAGTATTCTGAAAAATGATTTGAAAATAAATTCGGACAGGATAAGTGCCCTGATTCAGAATGGAATTGCTATTCAGGCGGATTTGGATGCCATAAATGTTGAACAACTTAATGCTAATCAACGTGAGTCGGACATTAAAAATTCCCGCCAAACATACTGTTTAATGCTATCGGCTCTGACCGGATTAAGTATTACCGACCAAACAGTTTTGACCAAACCCGAAACAGATCTTTCGGTGCTTAGCAAAAATGACAATCATCGCCCGGAACTTGCTTTGTTAGATGCACAAAGTAAACTGTATGAAAGCCAAAAGTCACTTTTAAATGCGGGGAACTTACCTAAAATCGGGGCATTTATTCAGGGAGGTTACGGACAACCGGGTTTAAATATGTTTACAACCGGATTTTCACCTTTTTATATTGGAGGAATACGGTTTTCATGGAATATTAGTGGTTTGTATAGTCAGAAAAACAATTTGAATAAATTGGATATTAGTAAGAAAACAGTTGATATTCAAAAAGAAACTTTTCTTTTCAACAACAACTTAGTGACTAAACAACAGCAAAACGAAATTGGAAAACTTCAATCGACATTAACGAATGACGATGAAATTATCCGGTTGCGGCAGAATATCAAAAAAGCCACTTCGTCGAAACTAGAAAATGGAACCGCTTCAGTAAGCGATCTCGTTCGTGATTTGAATGCTGAAAACCAGGCCCAACAACTAAAATCACTTCACGAAATTCAACTTCTCCTGACAATTTACCAACTAAAGAACAATACAAATAATTAATAAACATATAACCCATAAATCCCCTAAAAAGGACTATTAAAGATAGAAATTATGAAAACAATTAATTTTAAAATGAGATATCAGATTTTACTCGGAATTGCATTGTTGGTGGGTTTTACTTCCTGTAAAAAATCGGATGCAGATTATGATGCTGCCGGAACATTTGAATCTACCGAAGTTACCGTTTCATCCGAAGGATCAGGAAAACTACTAACCTTTGATGTGGAAGAGGGTCAGGACCTGCAAGCTGGCCAGGTTATTGGTTCAATAGACAGCGTGCAACTTTACCTGCGCAAAAAACAATTGCTGGCA
>JAQTOL010000067.1 GCA_028748945.1 Paludibacter sp. | reverse complement strand
TTATCAATTGTAGAAGATAATGATAACACCTTGTGGCTGGCAACCGAAAATTCCATTTCACGTTTTGACAGGACAACGGAAACATTCCGAAATTTCGACCAATACGATGGATTTATCAGTGTTCAAATGGAAGAGTCAAGTGCCTTAAAGACGCTTTCGGGTGATTTGTGGTTTGGTAATCAAAAAGGAATTTTAGAATTTAATCCTCAAAAAATAGAAACATATAATTGCAACTACAAAACGCTTATTGTTGATTTTCAGGTTTCAAACAGGGATTTGCGCAGTTTTAAGGACGATCCGATATTAAAGGAATCAATACGATATGTACATTCAATTACGCTTAAACACAATCAGTCGACCTTTACGCTCGAGTTTGCAGCATTGAATTACTACAATCAAAACCGGGTTTCATATAAATACATTCTCGAAGGTTTTGAGAAAGAATGGCACATAAACAGTAAAAACAGGATTGCATCCTACCCCAATGTGCCCCATGGTAAATATCTTTTCAGGGTTCAGGCAATCGATGAAGCCAATGCTTCTCTTAAATCTGAAAGAACTTTGGAAATTATCATTTTACCTCCCTGGTATCTCACATGGTGGGCATACATTATTTATTCAATTCTGGGATTATTATTAATATATGCTGCAATAAAGGGAGTCCTTTTCTACATTCGGATGCGGAATGAAGTTTACATTGAGCAACGGGTTTCCGATCTTAAAATCAAGTTCTTCACCAATATTTCGCACGAACTTCGCACGCCGCTGACATTAATCATGGGACCGATTCAGGAATTAAAACAAAAACAACAACTGACTGAAAAAGGAAAACAATATATTGCCCTGATTGAGAAAAGTGCCAATCAAATGCTCCAATTAGTTAATCAGATTCTGGATTTCCGGAAAATTCAAAACGGAAAAATGATTTTACATGTTTCTCAGTTTGATCTGAATGATTTGATTGAATCATTCTACAAAGAGTTTGTTGTTATGTCGGAAGAATCGGATATCAACTTTACTTTTCAACTGGCCGATGATGATATTAGACTTTGGGCTGACAAGGAAAAGTTGGAAACTGTCATTCGGAATATTCTTTCAAATGCGTTTAAATTTACAAAAGCCAGTGGAAGTATTTTTATCAGTTCCGGTTTTACCGAAGATAAATCCAGTTGTTTTATTAAAGTAGAAGATACCGGCGTTGGTATTCCACAAAATAAATTATCAGAGATTTTCGAACGATTTTCACAGGCTGACAATTCCAGGGATGCATATTTTCCTGGTTCCGGAATCGGATTGGCCCTTTCAAAGGAAATTATAAACCTGCATCACGGAACTATTACCGCCGATGGAAAACCTGAAGTTGGTTCCGTATTTACCGTTGAGCTTTTAATGGGAAAGGATCACTATAAGCCTTCGGAAGTTATCTTCTATGTGGGAGATACTGTATCGGAAAATCACAGCGACGAACCAGACAATGAGACAACTATCGATGAAGATTTATCCGATGAAACAGGAAGTAATTTACCTTCACTTTTAGTAGTCGAAGACAACAAGGATTTATGTGAATTGCTGAAACTACAATTGGAGGATAAGTATAATGTTCATGTGGCAAACAATGGAGTGGATGGGCTGAAGAAGATTCATCATTATCATCCCGACATAGTTGTTACGGATCAAATGATGCCTGAGATGAGTGGAATGGAAATGTTGGAACAAGTCCGTAAAGACTTTCAGATAAGCCATATTCCGGTTATCATATTAACAGCAAAAAATGATGAAGAATCTAAAATCAAGGCAATCAGCATGGGTGCAAATGCCTATATAACAAAACCGTTTAGTAAAGAATACCTGATTGCACGTGTCGAACAGCTTTTGACCGAACGAAAATTCTTCCGCCAGAAGATATGGAAACAGGAAGAGAGTGAAAACCTTGAACACAATGATTCATACGAAACATATCTCGTAAAAAAAGATGTGCAGTTGCTGGAAAAAATTCATCAGGTAATTGAAGAAAACCTGCATAACAGCGATTATAATATTGATGCCATAGCCGAAAATCTTGGGCTAAGTCGTTCCGCTTTCTTTAAAAAGCTAAAAAGTCTCACAGGACTGGCTCCTGTTGATTTGGTAAAGGAAATCCGCTTAAATAAATCGCTCGAGTTATTAAAAAACACCGATATGACAATTTCTGAAATTGCCTTCACGGTTGGATTCAAAGAAGCCGGCTATTATGGAAAATGTTTCCGAAAGAAATATAACCAGACTCCGACTGAATACATGAACAAATTCAGAAAAATCTGAAATATCCGATTACAAAAAGGTTTCTTATTCGTTTTATAAAAAACAAATTAATCCGGTTAAATGAAAAGAAATCAAACAAGAAAAAAAAGTTGGGCGATAATAGCTTTTAATATCATCTTATTACCATTAATGGCTCAATATCCGATTATTCCTGATTCGGTGAAAATACGAGCTGCCCGACAGGAAGAAGAGATAAATCGTAAATCTGATCTCGCCTGGCAAAAAGCATTTCCAATAGTAGAAAAAGAAGCAGCATCTGGTCGACCCTACGTACCATGGGCTTCAAAACCCGAAGATTTAATAAAAGCAGCTATTCCTGCTTTTCCGGGTGCCCAAGGAGGTGGCGAATTCACTCCGGGCGGTCGTGGAGGAAAAGTAATTGTAGTAAGTTCTTTAGCCGATGAAGGTCCTGGATCCTTTCGCGAAGCCTGTGAAACCGGTGGCGCCCGAATTATCGTTTTTAATGTTTCCGGAATTATTCATCTTCATTCACCGATACATGTACGCGCTCCTTATCTGACAATCGCCGGACAAACGGCTCCGGGTGATGGGATTTGTGTAACCGGTGCTTCCTTTTTAATCGATACACACGATGTGATTATGCGTCACTTGCGTTTCCGTCGGGGAGCACAGGATGTTGCTGACCGGGATGATGCCGTAGGTGGAAATCCGGTGGGTAACATTATGATCGATCATGTTTCGGCAAGTTGGGGACTGGATGAAAACATGTCCATTTACCGACATGTTTACGATCGGGATGCAACAGGTAAAGGTGAAAAATTACCAACCGTAAATGTAACCATTCAAAATTCCATTTTCTCCGAAGCAATGGATACCTACAATCATGCTTTCGGGTCAACAATCGGAGGTCATAATTCCCTGTTTTGCCGGAATCTCTGGGCTTCCAACATTAGTCGTAACTGTTCGGTTGGAATGGATGGCGGTTTTAATTTTGTAAATAATGTAATTTATAACTGGTGGAATCGTTCGGTTGATGGCGGTGATTCAAAAAGTTTTTTCAATATAATCAATAATTATTTCAAGCCGGGCCCGATAACACCAGTAGGCGAACCAATTTCGTACAGAATACTGAAACCCGAAGCTGGACGCGATAAAAGCAAACCGGTATCGTTCGGAAAAGCTTATGTTTCGGGAAACATAGTGGAAGGGAATGAGAGAGTAACTAAAAACAACTGGGATGGTGGAGTTCAGTTGTCCGAAGAATATAAACTTGCAGATTTCGTTCAACAAATAAAAGTTGAAAAGCCTTTCGATATGCCAAATGTAAACATTATGAGTACCGAAGACACCTACAATTTTGTATTAGAAAATGCAGGTGCCAATTTTCCAAAACGGGATGCAATTGACACCCGAATCGTTAAGACCGTTACAACTGGAAAAGCAATTTATGTAGAAAATGCTCCCGAATTTATTCCAAAGTACGTCAAACGTAGATTGCCGGCAGATTCTTACAAAAAAGGAATCATTACCGATATACGTCAGGTTGGTGGGTTGCCCGAATACAAAGGGAAACCGGTTATCGATTCTGACAAGGACGGCATGCCTGACGTTTGGGAAAAAGCAAACGGGTTGAATCCGAATGATCCGTCTGACGCCGTAAAAGACTGCAATGGGGATGGATATACCAACATTGAAAAATACATTAACGGAATGGATACTAAAAAGAAAGTGGATTGGAAAAAATTGGAAAACAATCACGACACACTTGCCGGACGTAAAAGTTTGTTGTAATTCAGGTCTTAAATCCAACTAAAAATTTAAAAATGAATAAATTTAAATTTGCCTTTGCGGCGCTTTGCATATTAACTTTGAGTTGTTTTCAATCTGTGAAAGCTCAGGACTTTCCATTAAAAATAAAAAATAACAAGATAACTTACATGAATGACGCAAAGGGTAATCGCATTCTCGATTTTTCATATTGCGGATACAAAAGTTCGGAACAAGATATACCCGATGTAAAAAACGCGATTTTTGTTCCTCATCAGGAGGAAGATGCATCGGAAATTATTCAACGCGCCATTAATTATGTTTCGTCATTGAAGCCTGATAATCAGGGTTTTCGTGGTGCAATTTTGCTTGATAAAGGTCTTTTCAATATTTCGAAGAGTTTATGGATAAATACATCCGGCGTAGTATTACGTGGTTCGGACAAACATGAAACAGTGCTGTTAAAACATGGTGTTGATCGCTCTGCTCTTTTACATATTGAAGGAATTAATAATTTAATAAAAAGAGATTCGTTCAGGCTGGTATCCGGTTATGTACCTGTAAATGCAACAACCTTTGAACTTGCCTCTGTTAGCGGTTTAAAAGTTGGTGACAAAATAAAAATAATGCGTCCATCAACGAAAGAATGGATTGCTTCTATCGGATGTGATATTTTTGGTGGTGGAATCAGTGCTTTGGGTTGGAAGCCGGGCGATATGGATATTTGTTGGGATAGAACGGTGACCGGGATAAACGGGAATAATGTTAGCTTTAATGCTCCCTTAACAGCAGCTATAGATGCTCAGTACGGCGGAGCCGAAGTTTATTGTTATGATTGGAGTGGACGTATTTCGGAGTCAGGTGTTGAAAATCTGACTTTGACATCCGATTATGATAAAAAATACCCAAAAGATGAAGATCATTGCTGGACCGGCATTAGCATTGAGAACGCCGAGAATTGTTGGGTACGTCAGATTAACTTCAATCATTTTGCAGGAAATGCGGTTTTTTTGCAACCCTCGTCGTCACAAATTACCGTCGAAGATTGCATTTCCAAAGAGCCGGTTTCTGAAATTGGCGGTTTCCGTCGGATTACATTTTATACCATGGGGCAGCAAAATTTGTTTCAACGTTGCTATTCCGAAGATGGTATAAATGATTTTGCAGCCGGATATTGTGCTCCCGGACCAAATGCTTTCGTTCAATGCGAAACAAAAAATTCATTGGGATTCAGTGGCGCAATAAGTTCATGGGCTTGCGGATTGTTGTTCGATGTGGTAAATATTGATGGAAATAATCTGACTTTCAAAAATTTAGGACAAAGCAAAAACGGTGGCGGTTGGGGAACTGCTAACAGCTTATTCTGGCAATGTTCTGCTGCAGAGATTGAATGTTTTTCGCCTGCTGCCGATGCAAAAAACAGGGCTTACGGTTGTTGGGCACAATTTTCGGGTGATGGCGATTGGGCGGAATCGAACAATCACGTGCAACCCCGAAGTATTTATTATGCCCAACTTGCATCAAGATTAAACCGGGATGTTTCTAAACGTGGCAGGATATTACCAAAAAGTACCGATGCATCAAGCAGTCCTTCCGTAGAAGCTGCACAGGAAATGATGAAAGAAGCTTATTTACCGCTTTTGACACTTGAAAAATGGATTGAACAGGCAAGCTTCACTCCTTCGGTTGATCCTTCAAATCTGATGACTACCGGAGAGTTGAAAAGTAAACCGATGCGTATGCGGGCTTATATTCCTAAAATTGAAATTGAAAACGGTCGTTTGGTACGTGATGGCGCATTAATTACAGGAGCAAAACTGGATGTTCAATGGTGGAATGGAAAGCTAAAACCAAAATATATAGACTCTTACTTAACAAAACCTCATGTAACCCGCTTTGTTCCGGGACGGGAAGGATACGGACTCACAGACAGAATTGACTCGGTTGTATCATTTATGAAATCGCAGAATATAGCTGTTTTAGATCATAATTATGGTTTATGGGCCGATCGCAGGAGGGATGATCACGAACGCATTAGACGTCGGGATGGAGATGTTTGGGCGCCCTTTTATGAACAGCCTTTTGGTCGTAGCGGTGTTGGTGTAGCCTGGGATGGATTATCAAAATATGATCTGAATCGTCCGAATGCGTGGTATTGGTTCCGTTTGAAAGAGTTTAGCGACAAAGCGGAAAAAGCCGGAATGCTTCTGTTCCAGGAAGACTTTTTTCAACATAATATTATCGAAGCCGGAGCTCATTGGGTAGATTGCCCCTGGCGGTCAGCGAATAATATTAATGATCTGGGTTTCCCCGAACCCATCAATTTTACTGGTGACAAACGAATTTTCAGAGCAGAAATGTTTTATGATATAACCGTTCCGGTCAGAAGAGAATATTATCGAAAATATATTCGTCAGTGTCTGAATAATTTTGCCGGCAATAATAATGTCATTCAACTGATTAGTGCCGAATATACCGGACCGCTGCATTTTGTTCAGTTTTGGTTGGATGTCATCGACGAATGGCAAAAAGAAACAGGAAATAATGCTACTGTTGCATTGAGTACTACAAAAGATGTGCAGGATTCCATCCTTGCCGATCCTAAACGGGCAGCTTTGGTTGATATTATTGACATCCGCTACTGGCATTATAAAAACGACGGAACAGTTTACGCCCCGAAAGGCGGACTAAATTTAGCTCCGCGCCAACATGCCCGTTTAATGAAAGTCGGAAAAGTGACTTTCAATGAAGCTTACAAGGCTGTAAGTGAATACCGGGCTAAATATCCTGATAAGGCTGTAACCTATTATGCTGAAAATTATCCTGAAATGGCCTGGGCTGTATTTATGGCAGGTGGTTCCTGTCCGGTATTGCCTGTAACAGATAAAGAATTTTTAAAAGCTGCTGCTCAAATGAATATTGAACAGGTAAAAAATGACAATTATGCAAAACTGGTAAAATCAGGTTTAGGAATTATCATTTTTTCCCAATCGGAAAATACAATTCCGGTTCAGTTGGAAAGTGGAAAATATGATTTAAAATTTATAAATGTCAAAACAGGTGAGGAAAAAACACTTACTAAAACAATAAACGGTGCTCAATTATACCAGTTGAAGGTTTCTCAAACAGCAGCGGGGGTTTATTGGTTTCAAAAACAAAAGTAGCTTCAAAAGTCTTTCTCACAAAGCTTTTATATAAATTTAAATCCGGTTTTGAAACAGCATTTCGTTAATAAACAGTTAATCATTAGTAGTATAAATTATTTATATCAGGTATCTGGCTTATGTAATGCGAAACAACTAAAAGTTGTTTCGCATTTTTTAAACCGGGATTAAGAGCCTATTAACAAAAAAATATGTTATAAAACAGGTTACCAAATTTTCCCATATACAAATCAGAATTTACATCCATTTTGTTTCATCCGAGTGTAATTTTGTTGCATCAGATTTATAACCAATATTATACTGTGATGGAAAAAAATTACACAAGAAAAACAGTTCAGTCGAATTCTGACATGCTAACCGTGCAACTCCTTTCAAACTTTATTGAAGGTGACATATCGGCCTTTTCAAAATTATATGACATGCATGTAAATCTGCTTTACAATTACGGTTACAAATTAACCACCGATATTGAATTGTTGAAAGATTGCATACAAGATGTATTTATTAAAATCTATAATAAAAGAACCGAACTGGTCACGGTTATTAATTTCAAGTCATATTTAATTATTTCATTGAAAAATAAACTCTGTGATGAAAGTCGTAAACGGGTCAATCTCTCTGATGTGGCGGTTGATGAATTGGATATTCTTTCGTCGGATAATATTGAAAGAGATTATATCGACTGTGAAAAAGAGAAATTGAACAGCGCTTTTGTGAGTAAAATGTTAGATCAATTATCTCCACGACAGCGCAAAGCAATAGTCCTATATTATATCGAAGAAAAAAAATACGAGGACATTTGTTCAATTATGGAAATGAATTATCAGTCAGTTCGCAATCTGATTCATCGTGGAATTCTGAAATTAAGAAGTTGCGCTGCCTGAAAGTCGGCTTATTTGATAAAATAAAATTCCTTTGAGTACAAACACTAAATCTATGCGTCTTATAATCAAATAATACGCGATTAAGTGAGTACCAAAGTAGATAAACATGTAATAAACATTCTGGTTAATGATGATTTCATAAACTACGTAATGAATCCAACCATCTCATTAACAAAGAGCTGGAATGATTTTTTCATTAAACATCCCGAACAAATTCCGGTTGCTAATGAAGCAAGACTAATCCTACTTGGCAGGCTTAATAAAGAAACGCTTCCCGTTCATGAATCGTTGGAATTGAAGGCACGCATTTTTGAAAAATGTGGATTAATCCCATTAAGTTAGGTATTATTTCATTATTCAAACAGTTCAATTATCAATTTACCGGCGATAAAAACGCATCCTCAATGTGTTCAATGATGAATTCCTGTCCGTGAGGAATGACCGAAATCACATCAAAGCGAGTCTCCCCTTTCCAATCGAATTGTAAAATATATTCGTGTGTGGCATTGATAATATTCCGGATTTTCTTCAGAGTGATGGCTTCTTCGGGGTGTTCAAAAGTCTCGGTGGAACGTGTTTTAACTTCCACAATAATCAGCCAGCTATCTTTTTCTGCTACAATATCCAGTTCCAGTTTCCCTATGCCGCCAAATGGAGTTGTGTTATGCCAATTGGTATGGCGGATATGAAATCCTTTGGAGCTCAAATAATCTTGTGCGCGCTTTTCGCCTAAATTCCCCAGTTCATTATGTTCTGCCATGTTTATATTGCGATTAAGTACATTATAAAAAAACTTAAACACTTAAAAATATTGTTTTTCAATAAATTATTGTTCAAAAATACAGTTTTTTGTTTTATTCCCGTTAGAAGTGCGGAGATAATATTATTTTTGTGAAGATTATCGAGCAATTATGGCAAAAAAAACACTAATTCCCGCCTCAAAACGCAACTCATTGCGTACACACCGGCAAATATTTACATTGAACGACGAAGAGAATAAGGCTTTAAATCGTTATATAGCAAAGTATAAAGTAGCAAATAAATCTAAATTCATCCGTGAAACCTTGATGCTTGCTATTATTCGGAAGTTTGATGAAGATCATCCGACTTTGTTTGATTAGATTACACCCAAAATTGGGACTTCACTATTTAGCTAATTCTTTACATTATGGAATATATACTGGCAATTCTGGCATTGATCATTGGTTATCTGCTGGCCTGGTTTATGGCTCAACGAAAACAGACTGCTCTTCGGGCAACTTACGAAATGAATGAGAAGGCTTTCCGGGCAGCACAGGCCGAAATTGAAACAATGAAATCGGTAGCACAGGAAACAGTTCGGATGAAAACAGATGAATTGCAACGACTGCAACAAGAATTAACTAAACAATTGGAAATTTCAAACTCGCGTGGCATGGAAGTTGCTACATTAACAGCAATCAACGAAAATGTGACTGAGAAGCTCGAAAATCAGAAAAAAGAAATCGAGAATCTGCAAAAACGATTGACAACTGAGTTCGAAAATATTGCTAGCAGGATATTAAAAGACCGATCCGATGAATTTTCGCTTTCGAATCATAAAAACCTGAGTGAGATTCTGAATCCATTGAAAGAAAGAATTCAAAATTTCGAGAAAAAGGTTGATGAAACCTATGATAAGGAACTGCGCGATAAAATAAGTTTGCGTGAAGAAGTACGAAAACTCACCGAATTAAATACACGCATTAGCCAGGAGGCGAATAACCTGACTCAGGCATTAAAAGGAGATGTAAAAAAACAGGGAAACTGGGGAGAAGTTATTCTGGAACGTGTATTGGAACGTTCCGGTTTAACAAGAGGACAGGAATACGATCGTGAAGTGGTAGTGGAAGGAGCCGATTTTAGTGTTCAGCGTCCCGATGTTATTATACATTTGCCGGACAATAAACATATCATTATCGATTCCAAAGTATCGCTGGTGGCTTATGAACGATTTGTTTCGGCTGAGACAGAAGAACACAGGATTTCTCATTTAAAAGATCATATTAACTCGCTTCGCAATCACGTAAAATTGTTGAGCGAAAAAAATTATCAGAATGCACAAAATCTAAATACACCTGATTTTGTACTTATGTTTTTGCCCATAGAAGCTTCGTTTTCCGTAGCAGTTCAGGGTGATAGCGAGATATTTGCCTATGCATGGGAACGCAAAATTGTCATCGTGAGTCCAACTACCTTGTTGGCCACATTACGAACAATTTCTTCCATTTGGAAGCAGGAGAATCAGACTAAGAATGCGCAGGAAATTGCGCGTTTGAGCGGTGCATTGTATGACAAATTTATTGGTTTTACGGAAGACATGGTAAAAATAAAATCCAATATTGACCGGACTTCAGCTGCATATGATGATGCCATGAAAAAGATGAAAGATGGCAGTGGCAATATTATCCGAACTGCCGAAAAAATAAAAGAATTGGGGGCAAAAACAGGAAACAATAAATCCCTGCCAACCGGTTTTGAAAATTATTGAAGTAAAAAACATCGTAAATAATAAGATTTAGAACTATTAGTGTCTAATAATAATATAATTACACATATAAAATTGTGCAATTTTTTTTTAGAAATATATGAATTTTAAACTATACATTCCTGTAATTCTTTTACTCTGTATTATCCATACAAATGCCCAACAAGTGGCGCA
>JAQTOL010000066.1 GCA_028748945.1 Paludibacter sp. | reverse complement strand
TTGAAATGCAAGGTTTCCGAAAACGGCGATACGGTAACTTCAGCACCCATCGCCGTTACCGTTGTTGATCAGTTAATCATACGACCCGTTATCAGTGACATTTCATTTTCAACGAGTATGCCTTTTAATATCCATTCAACTCAAACTCCCGAAGCAACAGTCAATACGACTGATGTTCAATATGTCTGGAGCACCGCTGATGGAACATTGACGAATCCGCTCACCGCTTCTCCAACCTGGAATTTGCCCGATGCCACGGGCATTTATTCTGTTTCGCTGACTGTAACCAACAGTTCGGGTAGCTCAACTTTTAGCAAATCCGTATTGGTGAAAGATTTCTCTGTCACTGCGGAACCAACGCCACTTATTTATTATTCCTTTAACGGCGATACAAAAAATTCGGCTCAGGATAATTATCATGCAGTTTCGGTCAATGCAGTTTCAACAATAGGTGCAAATGGAATTGTCAATGCAGCGTATCAGTTTCCTTCAAGTTCATCATACATTTATACTCCCAATGAACCGGCACTTAATTTTCAGGATAAAATCGCGGTCTCCTTTTGGGTAAAACCCGACGTCCTGCCCAATAACGAACAATTTATTCTATCCCATGGTAGTTGGGAAGAACGTTACAAAATCTCTGTTACGCCCGATAAAAAGGTTCGTTGGACGGTGAAAACAAATCATGCTGTTGTTGATGTGGATGCCGATACGGTTCTTCAAATGGGTAAATTCGACCATTATACCGCTGTTTATACCGGTTATTCCTCGGAGTTGTATCGTAACGGTAAGCTTTCCGCTTTTAAAGCGCAGACCGGACTTATTCAAACCACGGCTAAAAGCCTCACCATTGCCCGTAAAGATGAAGGTACTTCCGATTATAATTTCCGTGGAACGGTAGATGAAGTACGGATATATAATGCCGATTTACCGCAGTCGGTTATCCAACTTTTACCGACTACTTTCAAGCTTAAAGCAGGTATTGAAGATACCACCATTACGAACTTTACGGTTTATCCCAATCCTTTTTCGTCCGGGATTCATATCAATTTACCAACGGGTGAAAATATCGCTAAGATTGAAGTTTTTGATTTAGTTGGAAGGAAGGTTTACCAGGCAACAGATTCCGCAACGAATATACATATAAGCTTTCCAAACGGATTCTATTTATTGAGAGTAACGACTGATAGCGGGAAAAGCTTTCAGGCAAAACTGATAAAGAAGGATTAAGCCGGGTTTCGCGATTTTTAATAAAAAAACATCACATAAAAAAATAATCACATGAAACATTCATTAATTCAGGCTCAAACCAAAGAGAGTGAAAATAACTCACTAATCTCAAAGTCCCCCTTTTGGGGGGATTTAGGGGGGCTGTATCATCCCATGAAATACATCCAAAGCAGTATTATTCTTTTATTCCTTTTCTTCTGTTCAACACTTTCAGCAAACGAAATCAATATGAAAATACAGGGAGATTCCACTTCCGGGTTTTATGTTGATTTGTTTTACGGGAATATTCCGGTTTCAACTCAGGAGAAAGTGGGTGAGCTGAATATGTTTGTCGAAAATGAGGATTATTCCATCCGGGAATATATCAATAACTGGAAAGCGACAAAAGCCACGCAGCAGGGAAACACCATTACACTTTCGGGTGTGGTTAACTTAGCAAAACTGGAGGCGGATTTACACATATCCGTTTTTTACGAAATTGTGAATAATCACGTACTTGAAAAAAGGATGGAACTCCGTCAAACCAACCTGTCTTTATTGTATTATTCGATAAATACATCGTTATCATCAAAAGAGCATCCTTCCCGTTTCTGGAGTTTCGATAATGCCGATAATAAGGGAGGTGTGGTTCAGGAAAGCTATCCTGCCGCCGGTTATATGATTGGTGATTCATTGGCTGTAGGGCTGCTGACGGATGCCGGAAACCGGAATCTGTGGACACGAAATATCCGTCGTCGCCCCTCAACAGGAGGAGTCGGTTTTCGGGCCTTACAGGAAATATGTGATGCCAATTTGTATCGAATCGCTTCCACAGACGATCGCAAAGCTGGAAATAACTTCGTAAAACTAACTTTCGGTGAAGTGTCGGATTTCAATTATCCCAAAGAAAAGATTGAATACAAAACACCGGAAACAGCAGACTGGAAATCGTATAACGGTGCCGAAGTAACAAACGAAAACGGCATTTTCAATATCAAAGGGAAAAAAGCAAGTTCGGATATGGCGGGATTCCGGTTACCTTACCATCTGCCTGATGGATTTTATACGGTACGCTTCAAACACCGGTCTGCAAATCCCATTTCGCTCAGGCTTTGGAAAAATGACGGAACTTCCGCGAATGATGTTCAGGGTTTTCATTACCAAACTAATATTCCTTCGTCACCAACAGAATGGACGGATCTGGAAGAAACCGTTTTTCTGGCCAATACCGAAGGCGGAATTACGAATCTGCTGATTGCATCTTCGAATCTAAAGACAGGTGAACCCTATCAACTGGAAATCAAAGACCTTGAGGTTATACAATCGGTAGCGAATGAGCGTGCCTATCATCAACTTCGTGCCGGCGTTACGAATACAAAGCGCACGTTTATTTTTGTTACTCCTGCTAAACCAACTCTTCACGATGTACGACTGGCTTCGCAGGTTTACCTCGCCGATGGGCTGCGGTTCAGGGGAACGACCGAAGAAAAGTGTTTGTATTCCTGTTATCAAATGCTGATGTGGATAACTTCTGCCAATAATTTTAGCCCTTTGAGTGTTCCGAGTATCAATTATGCACCGGATATGTATAACCGTGATTCGTTCTGGAGCCAGATGGGTGTTTACGACAAGGAAAGCAGCGAAAAGATATTCAATGCCTGGGCTGCCACGCAGAATGAAGCGGGAACGATTGGTACAATTATTACACCTTCGATGGGTAGCAAGGAACTAAAAGGGAATGATGCCACACTCGAGTTTCTCTGGTTTGCATTGGTTAATAAAAGGGAATACGGTATAGCTCCACCCATGGATAAAATTACAAAGGCATACAATTACATTATAAAAGAACTGGATTCCGACAGTGATGGTATATGTAGTGCCCGTTTTGTATTGGGACAAAATGATTGTGTGGAATATCCCAACCGCACTTCCAATCTTTCAGTCAATCAGGGAATGCTTGCCGTTACACTTCGGGTGGCACAGGAATTGGGTATGCCGGTAAAAAATGAAACGATCGAAAAAGCCAATGCTGCTTACCGTGCATTTTATGATAAAAAACGGGGCTATTTAATCGATAATAAAGCGTATCCTTATGTGATTACTTTCAATGCCCTTTTACCTGAATTTGTCTCTCTTTGGTTATTTAATCAACCGATTCTGACTTCGGAAATGGTGAACAATACGCTGGATAAAGTACCGACACATGATGGTTATTCGCCTCTGATTTTTCATGTGAAGGATACCTATTTCACGATGAAAAATAAACCATTTTCGCCCAATTTATTTTGGGACAATGGCATCTATTACAATGCCGGAAGTTGGATGCGCGAAGAAATCTGCGGATATGTGGCAGGTATGAAGCACGGTTGGAAGCCGGCTGAAAAGCGGATAAAGGACCGGTTAAAAGCTGAAATCACTTTGAATCCGGATGAACCTTTCAGTCACGAATTTTTACCCTATGATCTTAGCGTTCCGGGTTGTTGGTGGCCAAGTACAAGGGTATTCTCCTGGAATGTTTTTGTGTTGAAAGCACTGGAAGTTGCCGGAATGCGTACACCGGAACAGGATCCGAATTATTTGAGAGATTGTATTCGTAAATAAAAATATGTGATTAGTAATAAGAAAAAGCAGAGCCACCAACCGGAAGCTCTGCTTTTAAATAGTAAATGGTAAATGACTAAATTGTAAATGAACTTATTCCACCGAAAATTTATACACACACCATTCGTCGTATTTTCCTTCGGGACGAAGTACCGGACTTGGAAAATGTGCCACATTGGGTGAATTGGGGAAACCTTGTGTCTCCAGACAAATGGCATCCTGACGGTCGTAGATTTTTCCTTCTTTACCTGTGACTTTATCAATCCAGTTCCCTGTATAAATTTGAACACCCGGTTGAGTGGTTAATACTTCCATTTTACGTCCGCTTGTTGGTTCGTAAACGGTTCCGGCCAACGCTAAATCGCCTTGCTGGTCTTTGCGGATGCACCAGTTATTGTCAATACCCCAACCCGGAACATATACTTCGTCGTCGATACGTTCTCCCACTTTTGTTGCTTTACGGAAATCGAACGGAGTTTCAGCTACCGGACGAATTTCGCCGGTCAAAGCGAATGATTCATCCAACACGGTAAAGAAATCGGCATTTAATTGCAACAAATGATCTTTGATGGTTCCGTTGCCGGCTCCTTTTAGATTAAAGTAGGAGTGGTTTGTCAACCCGATGACAGTTGCTTTATTCGTCGTTGCTTCGTAATGAATTTTAATTTCGTTTTCGTCGCTCAAAATATACGTTGCCGTAATGCTCAAATTGCCGGGATAACCTTCTTCACCATCGGGCGAAAATAAAGCCAATACCAGTTCCTGTTGTGAAACGGATTTCACTTCCCATACTTTTTCGTTGTAACCGTGAATTCCGCCGTGAAGGGAATTGGTTCCGTTATTGACCGGAAGAGTGTAATCAACACCGTCGAGTGTGAATTTACCATCTTTAATGCGGTTGGCAAAGCGTCCGCAAATGGCGCCAAAGTAAATTTCTTTTTCAATTACTTCTTCCAACGTATCGAATGCAAGTACTACATCGTCGAATTTCCCGTTTTTGTCAGGAACCATCAAGCGGATTATTTTTGCTCCGTAATTGGTTATGTCGACCGACATTCCTTTTTTGTTGAACAAGGTGAAAAGCGATACCGCTTTTCCGTTCAATTCAAGTTCTAATTCTTTTGCTGTTTTCATAGACCCCCAACCCCCTAAAGGGGGCTTTGTATTTGTGAGATAATTAAAATATATACTAAAAAAGTTCCCCGGAACCCCCTTTAGGGGGCAGGGGGTTACAATTTACATGCTCCGTCGCCGATCTCAGCAATGTAAAACTCGGGTTTGATGCCGATTTTAGCTTCGTATGCTGCGCCAACTTTTGCAATAAATGTGTCGATAGCTTCATCTTTTACCAATGAAACTGTGCAACCGCCAAAACCACCACCGGTCATACGCGAACCGATAACGCCATCAATCTTCCAGGCTTCTTCGGCCATGCAATCCAATTCAGGTCCTGTCACTTCATAATCATCACGCAAGGATACGTGTGAAGGATTCATTAATTTTCCAAATAATACCAGATCATTTGCTTTCAATGCTTTCACAGCATCGCTGGTACTTTGAACTTCACCAACAACGTGGCGGGCACGTTTGTGAGCAACCGGGTCGGTAATGGCTGATTCGATGGATTTGAATTCAGCTTCGGTCAGTTCGGCCAGGTATTTCAACGGACGAACGGTATTTAACTGCTCAACAGCTTTTTTACATTCGGATACGCGTTGGTTGTAAGCACCTGAATCCAGTTTATGTGGGCTATGAGTGTTTGAGATAAGAATCTTTACACCTTTCAGTTTTACCGGTACCAATTCGAATTGGAGTGTATCGCAATTTAAATGTATGGCACTGTCTTTAGCTCCGTTTGCTGCAGCAAACTGATCCATGATACCGCACATGACAAAAGCAAATTCGTGTTCGGCTTTTTGACCGATTTGTGCTAATACGGTGCGGTTGTAACCTGTTTTCAGTTGGTCGTTAAGCGCAAAGGCTGTAACAACTTCAAGTGATGCAGACGAAGAAAGTCCGGCTCCGTTAGGAACATCACCCCAAATCAGGATGTCAAATCCTTCTTTAATCTCCACGCCACGTTTTACAAATTGAGCAAAAACACCTAACGGATAGTTAACCCAAACCTTATCAAGAGGTGTGGTAAGTTGTTCAAGACCCAGTTCAATTACTTCAGGTTGGTTTAACGAGCGGAATTTTACTGTTTTTCCTCCGTTTTTGCGAAGTAATAAATAAGTTCCAAAACTCAAAGCGCATGGAAATACGGAACCACCATTGTAATCGGTATGTTCACCAATCAGGTTTACTCGCCCCGGAGCAAAATACACTGCCTCAGCCTCCTGGCCATAAGCAGCAACGAAAGCTGTTTTTAATTCTTGTACGGTCATATAATAATTATTAAAGTTATTTTTCCAATTTGCAAATTAACTCAAAAAAGCCCTGCTTTCCCGAATTCATTTCATGTTTTAGAGCATAATTAAAGAAATATAACTTCAATAACGAAAGGAGTAGCCATATCAGCTTATTTATTTGTCTATTTATTCAAGTCCAACTAAATTATTTATAGCTTTTGCAGGTATTCTCCTAAATTAACTTCTCTGTCGAGATCCATCTTCTTTCGTAAACGGTACCGGTTCATTTCGATACTTCGAATGGAAATATTCATTAACTGAGCGATATCTTTGGTAGAAAGATCCATCTTTAAGTAGGCACAAAGCTTTTTATCACTGGTGTTTAAATCCGGATACATTTCACTTAATCGTTTTAAATAGTTTTCGTATACCAAATCAAAGTTTTCTTCAAAACGTTTCCAGTTTGCATCGTTCTCAATATTTTGTTTTATGTTTCTCTCCATCTTATTGATTCGGGAAAGAACCGTTTTAGTATCCTGATTTGAATTTATATCATTGGTTACTTTGGATAGATTATCCATTATTTCAAGTAAAATTTCATTTTTGCGAATCAGGTTCATAGTCGAACTAGCCAATTCCTGCGATTTATGTCTGAGTTCATATTGTAATTGTTGGTTTTTTAACTCCTTTATTTCCTTCTTCTTCTCGGTTGTTTCGGTTTCAAAGTGCCTTTTTTGTTCGCTGAATTCAATTTCTTTTTGTTTTTCCATCTCGCGAGCCCCTTTTTTAGACCGATGATTAATCCATACAATTATTCCGGTTATCAATAATAATATTATCAGAACATATCCGGCTAATGCCACTTTACTTTCATACCAGGCTGGTAGAATTGTAAAGGAATAAGTGCAGGTTGCTTCCTTTTTATCCAGAACATTCCGGGCGCGAACCTTAAATTTATAATTTCCTTTAGGCAGTTGTGTGTACTCCTTCACATTGTCATAACTGTATTCCGACCATGTTTCATCGTAGTTTTCCAACATGTAACTATATTGAACCAATCCTTCGTTTCTATATTCCGGAGCTATGAAATTAAATCGTAAGGAATTCTGGTTGTGGGTGAATACATTCATTTCAGTTGCTGCCCGGGGATTAAGCGTTTTTCCAATATCCAGTCCTTTTCCATTGGTAATGACTATATTGTTCAGAAATACTTTAAAAATACTCTTTGATTCAATTTTCTTATTTGTATTTATCCAACTGAATCCATCCTCGGTGCTCAAAATTAAATCATTGTCATTGATAAAATTAAAATGCTCGAAACCGGTAATTATTTTGGATTGAAGAATATGATAAGTAAGCGAATCCATTTGATAGTTATTACCCGGAGTTTTTTTGGCTAAACCCACAAATTTCCCGGACACACACCATACGTCACCATTTTTACTCTCGTGTAATCGCATATAGCGGGGTATACTTCCAAACAATTTATTCCATTTAGCACATGGATCCATTTTGTCAGTTTTTTTATTGTAGATATAAAAACCACTTTCCGATGAGAAGATATTTTCATTAGCAACACGAAATACGGTGTTATTTTGATTGCTTGGAAAACCTTTTGTTGTGTCGTATAATTTAACTTGTATTATACTGTCCATGGATGCATTGAATTTTAGTCTGAACATTCCCTTTTGCCAATGACTAAACCAGATGGTTCCATCGGCTTCTTCTTCAAACATCGGGCTCGATTCGGTAAAATTTCCTTTGATGAAATGGGAGAATTCCCATTGTTTTCCTGTTTTTTTCAAAATAAACAAGCCCTGATAAGAGCATCCTAAAATTAAGCCGGGATGGCTTTGTAATGATTTAAACGACCAGGTTCCCTGTAGATTGCTGATACGTTCGGTATGATCGGGATAAATAATATAAGCTCCCCTGTCATTTCCGCAAAAAAGTGTGTTGTCAATTTTGGTCAGACACCAGATTTGTCCTTCCATACCTTTTATCAACTCTAATTGAACAGGCATTGGACTGTTAGGGAATGGATAACTTGCAGTATAGAGTCCCTGATTTGTTCCAAAATACATGGTGCTGTTTTTTAAAAAAGAAGTATACCCGGCTCCATATAAATTATTCGTACCAAAAATATTCATTATCGGGCTGTTGAGCATAACGTAATCTATTCCTTTATCAAGGCCCAGCCATAAGTTCTGAAGTTTATCGAATGCAACACTCAGTACTGTATTGTTTTGCAATCCGGTAAAAGTATTTGAATAAATTATACTTCTATCTGCAATATTCAGTACTGCAATTCCACGTTGTACAGTACCAAAAACCAATTGCTTCCCGTTAGTAGTAGCACAGAAAACCTGATTGGTCTTTAAAAAATCATCAATTCCTGTATTAAAAGGAACAAATGATATTCCATCGTAAAGAAAAACTCCATTGAAGCTGGTAACAAACAAAATTTTATTCTTCTGAAAAGCTAAAATAGAACAAACTTTTTTGTTAATAAGAACTTCAGAGCCGGGAATATTGACAAATATATTCCCGGTCAGCATAAAAGCTCCCTTTTGAGAACTCACAACAAACAAGACATTTTGGACAAAGGCGGAAGCATCTATCTTATTATCAAAAGGATATTTTGTTATAGTATCTCCATCGTACTCATAAATCGATTTTTCAGCCTGAAAGTAGATTTTCTTATTTCCTTCTTGTATATTATATAGTTCATTTGAAATAATCCGGTCCTTCCCTAATTTATTGACTAATGAATAATATTCGAGTTGCCCGTTTTGCCTTTCCTGAAAGTATCCAAACTCATTAAATGTGGCGGCGTATATTCTGCCATCACCGGTACATAGTATTGAACGCACATTCGTTCCGTTTTTTATAGGTACATGTGACCAGTTTTCTCCATCGAATTTTAATAATCCGGAATTGTTTGCAAAATACATGCAGTTTGACTCATCCTGTGAAATACCCCAATTTTGTGTTCCGGATTTGTAATTATCACGTGTAAAATTGCGCACCATCGGTTGATATGCAAATGATGATAATTGGATGCAGCATAAAAACAAAATATTAATGACAGTTTTCATTGTATACGATTGTTTAATTCTCATAATGTAGATTATATTTACTTCAATATTAGCATATTTATATTAGTTGAAATCATGTGTGAAATATGTTATAGAACATGTTATTTTTTATATATCAGAAAATCAACGATAAACAATTATTATTGTAGTAATATTGTGTATCTTATTTCATGAATTATTGAATTAATGTGAGGTAAAATATTTTTATATCAGACCATATGCATCTATATTTGCAGAGTACAATTTTGATAATTTTATAATCGGAATTGAACATAACCGAAAAATCAAAAACATATTATTAATTAAGTCTAAAAGTATGAAGAAAGCATTTTTACTTTGTTTGAGTCTGTTTTTCAGTCTCGTTCTGTTTTCTCAAACCTGGCAGGTATCAGGAGTTGTTACCGCAGCCGAAGATGGGCTTCCGCTTCCGGGTGTAAATGTTCTGGTAAAAGGTGTAACCGGAATGGGAACAATTACCGACGTAGATGGAAAGTTCTCTATCAATGTACCACAGGGAAAATCGCTGGGATTTTCTTATATCGGTTATACCGAACAAATCAAAGAGGTGAAATCGAACTTAGTATTAAAAGTAGTATTACAGGCAGATACTAAAATGTTGGATGAGGTTGTGGCCATTGGATATGGTACCATGAAAAAAAGCGATTTAACCGGTGCGGTTACCTCCATTAGTTCCGAAAAAATGAAACAGGTTCCCGTTTCAGGAATTGATCAGGCATTACAGGGACGTGCAGCAGGTGTTACTGTCAATGCCAATAGCGGTCAACCCGGAGCAGCAGCTCAGGTGAGGATCCGTGGAATTGGAACGATAACAGGTGATGCCAGTCCTATTTATGTGGTAGATGGAGTGATTCTGAGCGACATTAGTTTCTTAAGTCCAAGCGATATTGCTTCTACTGAAATTTTAAAAGATGCTTCAGCCACTGCTATTTTCGGTTCGCGTGGTGCAAACGGAGTAATTTTGGTTACCACCAAGCGAGGTACCGATAATCCAAAAGGAAATATTTCTGTTGACACCTATTTTGGAGTACAAAACCGTTGGAATAAACTCAGTTTAATGGGACGGGATGAATTTGCCCAAACTTTCTCCACCTTAAATGGTTCAAACGATTATTTAGTTGCAAATGGATTAAATAAATGGATTGAGTCGTATTTAACGGGGAAAAAGTCTCCCTATTTCCCAAAAATTGCTTCGGCTACTTACCCACAGGGTATGGATTATACAACTGTTGATACCGATTGGCAGGATCAGGTTTTCAAAAAAGATGCAACCATTCAAAACCATTACATTTCGTTTGATGGTGGTAGTAAAACATCTACATACGCAATAAGTGCCGGCTGGTTTAATCAGGAAGGTACGATTATTGGCTCGAACTATAATCGGTTTACTTTACGTGTAAATACTTCACACAATGTACGGTCCTGGTTGAAAATCGGGGAAAACCTTTCCTTTATGAACTCTTCGGGTAGAAATGCCATGAATAACAATGCCAGTGCCGGTGCTTCA
>JAQTOL010000065.1 GCA_028748945.1 Paludibacter sp. | reverse complement strand
AATACCATCTCCAGGTGCTGTTTGCCCTGCAATTGTGATATAGGAGGCTACCGTTACTTTACTCTGTATTTTTATTACGCCACTTACGTCGAAAACAACAGTACGTTTCGGTTGACTGACTGCATCGCGAAATGATCCTACACCCGAGTCATTCAGATTGCTAACATGATAGACGATTCCTCCCCTTCCTCCTGTTGCATACTTTCCATATCCATCGGCACCCGGGAAGGCTAATTGCTGGGCATTTAATAAACAGTAACTAAAAACCAAACTAAAAAGAAGGAGAATTTTTTTCATGATAATATCGGGGGGTTAAATGATTTTTGAATTGATTGATAAATCCGGGAGTATAACCGAGTTTGTTTGACTTATATCCTCCACGAAGGTTTAAAGCAAAAATTAAATTTCAAGAGATTTTTTTTTAAGCCAGAATGATAATCCTGTTAGATTGGGCTCACATTGTATCCCCGAAAAACTGAAACGTTGAAGGGTAAACAACAAAAGTATTCGGATAAGAATAAGTGGAAATATCCATACTTTCATTAACCCGGGTTACTCGATATCATACTGTTGGATTAATTTGTCACAATCTCCATTGTATGATCAAATATTGTGGAATCTCCTATTGCTCCGTGTCCGGGAATTACTAATTTAGCACTCCCGAACCTATCCTTTATTTTTTGAATGGTTTGCGGCCATGCCTGTAAATCGGCATCTTGAATATTCCCTTTATCTGCTGATGCCAATGATTTCAGCAAACAACCTCCAAACAGAATTTTCTCATCAGGCAACCAGATGACGATATTATCAACCGAATGCCCCGCCCCTAAATAGACCAATTTCAGTGTCAGGCTTTGCAAAGGTATGCTTAATGAATCTGTAAAAACAACATCTGTTTTTTTATTTTTATTTTTCAATAAATCCCTTGTCTTGTCCAGAGCATAGGATTTGATTCCCCTTTTACCTGTTTCCGCTAATCCTCCCGAACTATCATCGTGGAAGTGCGAAACAATTAGTTTGGTTACTTTTCTATTGAACTTTTTCTTTATACATTCTAAAAGTACAGCTGTCAATGAATCGCTGGCCGGAGTATTCACCAATACGATATCATTTCTGTCAATAATCAGCAAATGATTGCAATCCAATATTCCATTACAGGCATAGGATGATTGTATCAACCACGCTTTGTTTGTTAGTTTTGTTAGCTCGATATTTTTATCAACTCTGTCCACAGTAATATTATCCAATAAAACCATATCAGATTTCACTTTCCTTTGTGCCGATAAATTTAAATTTATCAGAGTTGCGACAAAAAACAATAAGAAAAAATTGGGCTTCATATTTATTAATTTAGAATTTATCTTCATTCCGACCATTTAATAAAACGATACAAATTTATGTAAATTTCGGAAATAGAGTTGAGTTTTCCCTGTTTATTTTTGAGAATTTATTCTTGTAAGTTTCAGGCTAAGTAATCAGGTGAAATAATATTTCAGTTTTCGGGCAATAAAAAAAGCTTTCCCGAAAAGGAAAGCTTTGCTCATTGAGAAGAAAACAGCTATTATTTCTTTGCTGCTTCAATAGAAACTTTTCTGAATTCCTTCAATAACTTTTCCAGATCCAGAGAACTTTTACGTGCACGAGTACCGGCAGCTTTATTGCCTTTCTCAACTTGCAAATCTGCATCTGTAGCAAATGCTTCAAATTCAGCTTTAATCTTGCTTACTAATTTTTCCATTTTTCTAATATTGTTAAGTTTATAATTGGCTGTACGAATACAGTCCGAATAGATGCTGCAAATATAATCATTTTAAGATAATTTCAAAGAAATTGTCATGAATAAATTGTTTTATACAAACAAAAAAACGAATTTAACTATGAAAATTGCACTATACGATAAGAATTGGCAGATAAATTGGGAAAAAACAGGTAGGTGATCAAATTATGAACAAAAAAAAATCCATATAAATTTTCTATTTATATGGATTTTTAAACTACTGTTGTGACCCCGTCGGGATTCTAACCCGAGACCTTCAGAACCGGAATCTGACGTTCTATACAGCTGAACTACGGAGCCTTTTTTGGAGTTGCAAAGGTAACAAATTATTCGTATTCTGAAAATATGTTTTTGATCAGGTTCACAAATTCCCATAAAAAATGGAGAAATCATTTTTCATCTCTCCATTTTAAAATTAACTTGTCTCCGAATTCTCAAATCATCTTCTGCTACCACCCAGAAATATCAGTATATAATACACCAACATGGCCAATGATCCAAGTGCCGCAACTACATATGTATAAGCTGCTGTTTTCAGAGCATCTTTTGCCTGATCGTGTGTTTCATAATTAGTTATTCCGGCACCGTTCAGCCACGCTAACGCACGGGAACTTGCATCGATTTCAACAGGTAAAGTAACAAAACTGAAAATTGTTGTTACTGCAAACAGAATAATCCCTGCTAAAAGTAATTGAGGAAATGAATGAATAAAAATTATACCGGCCAATAATACCCATTGCATCCAATTGGAAGCAAAATTTACTGCCGGAACCAGTGCTGAACGTAATTTAAGGGGCGCATAAGCAAATGCATCCTGAACAGCATGACCGCATTCATGTGCTGCAATGGCTGCAGCAGCAACGCTACTCGAACCATAAACATTCTCACTCAGGTTCACTGTTTTTGTCAACGGGTTATAATGATCGGTTAGATGACCAGTTGTTGAAGTCACTGTAACATCATAGATTCCACTATCACGTAACATTTTTTCAGCAACATCCTTTCCCGTCATTCCATTTGGAATACGAATTTTTGAGTACTTTTCAAATTTTGACTTTAAACTCCGTTGTATCAACCAGCTAACAAGAGCAACAATACCGAAAATAAAATATCCAATAAACATAAGATTGTTTTTTAATTGTTATGACTGTTTTCTATCAAATTCCTTGCCAATTGACAAAATGTCAGAAGAGGAAATTGCCGGTTGTAAAAATGAAAAATTTGAAAATAGAAGAATGAAACTTTTCAAACGCGAATCTTTTCAAACTTGGAACACGAAAAGCGAAACGTTTAATCCTCGTACCGAACTATTGTCTGTCCACGATCCGGACCCACCGAAACTATTTTGATAGGAACTTCCAGTTCATCTTCCAGAAAACTTATATATGCATTGAATTCTTCAGGAAATTCGTCTTCGCTTTGAACTTTTGTCATATCTGTTTTCCAACCGGGTAATTCAACATAAACAGGTTCTGCTCCATCGTTTAAATCATACGGGAAATGTTCGACTTCCTTTCCATCGATTTTGTAGGCAACGCAGGCTTTAATGGTATCGAAACCATCCATTACATCGCTTTTCATCATGATCAACTGCGAAACACCGTTTATCATAACGGCATATTTCAATGCTACCAGATCAACCCAACCGCAGCGACGCGGACGACCGGTAACCGAACCGAATTCGAAACCGATTTTACGCATTTCATCTCCCGTTTCGTCAAATAATTCAGTAGGGAAAGGGCCACTACCCACACGGGTACAATAAGCTTTGAAAATTCCATATACTTCTCCGATACTGCGGGGAGCAATACCTAAACCTGTACAGGCTCCGGCACAAATGGTATTGGAAGAAGTGACAAACGGATATGATCCGAAATCAATATCGAGCATGGTTCCCTGGGCGCCTTCAGCCAACACTCTTTTATCAGCTTTAAGTGCTGCATTAATATAATGCTCACTGTCTATCAATTCAAAACCTTTGATACATTCAATACCTTCGAACCAGTCTTTTTCCAGTGCGGGTAAATCGTATTCAAAATCATATTGTTTCAAAATTTCTTTGTGTCGGGCAATGGCAGCATTGTATTTTTCTTCAAAATTATGAAGAATATCACCCACTCTCACCCCGTTACGACTTACTTTATCGGTATATGTCGGACCGATACCTTTACCGGTGGTACCAATTTTGGAATTTCCTTTAGCCGATTCATAAGCTGCATCCAGCAAGCGATGTGTCGGTAAAATCAAATGCGCTTTCTTGGAAATTTTCAATCTTTTTGTCAGCGGATGTCCGGAAGCAGTTAATGCATCTACTTCGGCCTTAAACAAAGCAGGATCGATGACAACACCGTTCCCGATAATATTCACTTTGTCACCCTGAAAAATACCGGAAGGAATGGAACGCAAAACAAACTTCTTTCCTTCAAACTCCAGGGTATGACCTGCATTAGGTCCACCCTGAAAACGTGTAATCAGATCGTAATTAGGCGTAAGCACATCAACTACTTTTCCTTTCCCCTCGTCTCCCCACTGGAGACCTAATAAAACATCAACTTTCATAGGATGATAATTTTTAGTATAAATCGGATTAAAACCGGTTTTGTTTAGCAAAACCGGTTTTAATCCAAAATCTTATTTTTAATTCATTTAATAACAACTCTTTTTTTTCAATCGATGCTTTTCTTTTTGGGTTCTTTGCACTTACTGCAAAGTCCGTACAAATAAAGCGAATAGTGTGACATTTCGAAATGAACAAAAGTCTTGGCCTGTATTGCCAAACGAATGGGCTTATCGGAGAATTCTTTGACTCTACCGCAATTAGTACATATCAAATGATGATGTGTATTGCTCCCGAACGCTTTCTCGTATTGTGCAAACTGGCTACCCAACTGATGTTTGATAATCAACTTCGAATCCACCAAAAGTTCCAGCGTATTGTAAATAGTTGCAAGGCTGACCCGATAGCTTTCCTGCATAATATTATACAATATATCAGCATTAAAATGACCTTCGTATGCAAATATCCTTTCTAAAATAGCATACCGTTCCGGAGTTTTACGATGCTGATGTTTTTTGAGGTATTCAGTGAATACCTCCTTAATCTCAATATACGATCCTTCTTCTTTCATCCAATAATAATGTGATCAACAAAAGTACAACTTTTATGCAAATCTGGTGCTATTTAAAACCCAAAAATATCATTTCCTGTTTCACTTCCATGGAAATATAGTTTTGTCCAACAGAAAGATTTCCGGACATTCCTTCCAGTCCTTTCCGTATTAATCCCGCTGTTTCTTCGTTATTCCGGCATAAACGACTTAAACAAAGTCCTACCGCTTTATAAAGATGAAAATCAGTAGTCGAAGATATTTCAATTGCCTTTTCAATAATGAGTGTAATCTGAGAATGGCTCAGTTTATCTGTGATTCGTGCGGCTAAAATAAACCCGGTTATCTGTATCCAGACACTATCGGATTGTATCCACTCAATGCAAAGGGAATCACTATATGAAAGTTTGGAAAACAAGTTCATGACGGATTGTTCTACAATCTCAATCTGATCAAATCCGGCAACCCAATCCCCGGCCATTTCGGCAGAAAATTTATCTATGGGTTCCAACAATGTTGCCATGATTTTTGTTTCACGAATCTCCAACATCCAAAGTCGTTGGGCTAAATCGTGACCGGGTGTGTAAGTCGCTGCAATTTCCCTGATCCGGGGTATACTGACACCAAAATTTGATTTATAAATAATACCGCTTCGGGTCATTTGATCGGATACAATTCCATTCATTGAAAGTCGGATTTTACGACGAATTTCAGCCAGCTGAATATCCAAACCCGGATTTACGAGACTATACTTCATTTTTGTTCAATCTTTAATCGTTGGTAACTAACCCCTTGTAAAAATAGCATCTTTTTTTCAATAAATAGTTGCACAAAATCATTTGCTGTAGTATCTTTGCACTCGCTAAACACGGTGGTTGTAGCTCAGTTGGTTAGAGCGTCGGTTTGTGGTTCCGAAAGTCGCGGGTTCGAGCCCCGTCTCCCACCCTTATTAAAACAGCAGGTAAAAGGAAGAACTTTTCAGTTCTTCCTTTTACTTTTTTTATCGGGTGTAAACTCTTTATTTTTCTCCACTGCATCGGTTGATTGATACAAATCCACAAAATCATATCCATCTCTTGACAGATCAATCAACAGGTTATATAACTGCTTATAAAATTTATCCTGCCTGCGCTTATCGGTACCAATATGAAAAAGCAGGATGTGACCGTTCAATCCATCAGTAGCTTCTACCTGCATGATGCGCTTGTAAATTTCGGTACTCGAATAATATTTTTCCCGCATTTCAGGAGTGGTATAATCACCGTTGGATAATGTTCCGGGGGTAAAATTCACAAGATGTATTCCAACTTCATCACACCATTTGCTGATGCTGTCGTTATACCACTCGTATGATGGCAAAAAGAAAGGAGCCTGATTCTTTTCAATACCGAATTTTTCCATTTCCTTGTAATTCTCTTTTAAATCGTTCAAGAATTCATCCTTTGTTACCAATGTGGAATCCCTGTTTTGGAACGAGCAATAGAGCAAATGTTTATCGGAATGCGCACCTAAATATTGTTTATCTTCCAGTAAGCCTTTAATCACGGATTTATATTTCGGATTCCGGTAAAAATCTCCGGTAAAAAAGAAGGATGCTTTTATATGAAGCATTTTCAATGTTTTGCGTATCGTGTTGTAACCATCGGCAAATTCATGACCGGAAAAAACAAGGGATATTTGTTTTATATCCGGGTTGGTACGGGTAATACCTCCTTCGGTGTAGACATTATTATCCGCCGTCTTATCCGGGACTCCTTCCTGTTGTTTGGATCCCAGCAGGTAAGTTAGCGAGGCCGTTCCATCCATGGTTGGCTCGTTGGTCGAATAATCCAGATAATCGTCATGATATACCGCCCAGTCGCTTTGGAAACGCTCATATGCATCCGTTTTTGACAAACGTGCACCGATAGCATGAGTATAGGTATTTCTATGAACAGGACCATCGACCAGACCTCCTGAAATCGGGATGTGACGATTGTGCCACAAAGCGGAATGCGGATCGGAAGGCGTAACGCCCAGTTTTGGTAATCCGACAATCATGCTGGTTCCCCAGGGATTGCAGCCAAAGAGCCAGTCAACCAACGAATTTTCCATATCCAGATACGTTGAATCGTTTGTTATGGTACGATATAACTTACATTGTGTGGCAATTGCCACCACCAGATTATTCGAACACCAGATCATTGGTACACCAACATTAAAAGGATTATCCGCGGCACGTAATTTCATTCGTTGAATTCCATCGGTCATATCAAGCAGAAATTCCTTTTGGTACCGTGGATTTTCTACATTTGCCAACATATAATGCCCCAGATTGATAAACGGATACCATTGATAATGACGGGCCGTATCCGAACACATCCAGGGCGAAACCGGTTCCATACGTCCATAGGCTGCCGCATCATTCAGGTAACTTCCATCGTATGTCAACCGGTACAATTGTGTCCCGGCCAGTTCCATATCATCCGCCCAATTTTCTTCTTCGTAAAAATAAGGTGATTTGGCCGGTACAGTCTGACAAACGCCGGGATTCTTTTTCCCGTAATTATAAGCTTCCACCGCTTTTACACTTAAACTGTCAACGAAGGCCGGATAATACTTTGCCAACAGATCGGCACCCAAAGCGAAAGCTGATGAATATTTCCCGGCAATAGACGCAATCCCGGTCGAACGGTTTTTATAATCAAAAAGTCCCTGAGGTTGTCCCGTGGCACGATAAACAGGGCGTCCGGTTCCGGGACCCCAACCGTAATCCACCCGGTCTTCAGCAGGCAGCCGAAAGGAAGCATGGTCACGGTCATCGGCAACCTGATGGTATAAAACGTCTTCACTCGGATACATTTCCAATAACCAATCCAGCCCCCATTTATCCTCATCAAGTATATCCGGAATCCCGTTTTTCCCGACTCTACCGGCAGCATCGTGTGTGTCGGAAAAAGAGGCCGGATTCATCTGATAGGCAAAAAGCATTTGGTAAACAGCGTTGGCGGAAGTAGTTCCATAGCGTAAATAATCGGATGCATCGTGCCATCCACCCCGCACATCTAATAATTTAGCTGTTGAAGTTGACTCGGGTGTATAAAAACTGATATTTTTTTTCCCGGTTCTCCTTCCCGACCGGACAGTTTCCTCTTCGTTTCCCTGATTTGTATTTATATCTTCTCCATACACTTCGAAACCATCATTCTGATGACAAAGCGCGTTAAGTGATGGATTGTAGCCGCATCGTTGCTGGCGCATATAATTTAACAAGAAATCGGCACTCCCGAGATATGTATTTTTATTGATAAAAATTGTTGGGGAGTAGATTAATCCTGCTTTAATATAAAAAGCTCCCTCAAGATGAAAGGATGAAAAATCGAGGATATAAGTACTTTGATAATTTTGGAATTCGCCCCACTTTTTCACGGTGTTGAATGTAGCCAACTCTTTGTTGGTAAGTGCATCATGCAGCGTAAACTGTTTAACTTCCAGATCCGATTCACTTAACAAAACGGCCTTTTTTTGCGCATTCGGCAAATAACCCAATTGGTTAATCCGAATCCATGCATCAATACCGTAAGCGAAAGTAATGAAACAGAAAGTAGATAAGAATACAAAAACTATTCTTTTTCTCATGTTTAGGCACATTTTTTTGCAAATATAAAACAATTAATCGAGATACCCTATGGAAATTATTGAGAAAAAAATATTACTTTTGTGCTCAATTATATTCAGTTCAAACACAATATAACACGAAAGAAATGAAAGTATTAAAATTCGGCGGAACATCCGTAGGCTCAGCTGCACGAATGAAAGAGGTTGCCAAACTGATCTGTGATGGGCAACAAAAAATTGTTGTTTTATCGGCTATGTCGGGAACAACCAATAATCTGGTCGAGATTTCCGATTATTTATATAAGAATAACCTGGCCGGAGGTTTGGAACGCATAAACATGCTGGAACAAAAATACAATGACGTAGTTGAAGAATTATACAGTACAACTGAATATAAGTCCCAGGCCGGACTATTACTCAAATCGCATTTTGACTATTTACGTTCATTTTCAAAATCAATTTTTACCTTATTCGAAGAGAAAGCTATTTTATCCGAAGGCGAACTGCTTTCGACGGCAATATTTCAACTTTATTTACAGGAAATTGGCGAGAACAGCGTGATGCTTCCTGCGTTGGAGTTTATGCGTATCGATAAAAATGGCGAACCGGATACCGCTTATATAGCTAAAAATCTTGCTCTCCAATTGGAGTCTATGCCGGACAAAATGATTTATATTACCCAGGGATTTATTTGCAAAAATATTTACGGGGAAATAGATAATTTGCAACGAGGCGGAAGTGATTACTCAGCGTCATTGATCGGAGCAGCGGTACTTGCCGACGAAATTCAAATCTGGACGGACATCGACGGTATGCACAACAACGATCCGCGTTTTGTGGAAGGAACGAAACCCGTCCCGGTATTGCATTTCGAAGAAGCTGCCGAGTTGGCTTATTTTGGTGCCAAAATTCTGCATCCAACCTGTATTTTACCGGCAAAATTAAATAATATCCCGGTACGGTTGCTTAACACCATGGATCCAACCGCGGCAGGCACATTGATTTCGACAAAAAAAATCAGCAAAAAAATTGAGGCTGTTGCTGCCAAAGACGGCATTACCGCCATTAAAATTAAATCAGGCCGCATGTTACTGGCTCATGGTTTTTTGCGCAAAGTGTTTGAAATTTTCGAATCGTATCAAACTCCTATCGATTTGGTAACGACATCGGAAGTCGGTGTTTCGGTTTCCATCGACAACGTGAAACGACTGGATGAAATTGTAAACGATTTAAAGAAATTCGGTACGGTAACCGTGGATAAAGACATGGTTATTATCTGTGTGGTAGGCGATATGCCTTACGAAAATATAGGATTCCAGGCCAAAGTAGTGAATGCCCTGAAAGACATTCCCGTGCGGATGGTATCGTATGGTGGCAGCAACTACAACATTTCATTCCTTATCAAAGCTGAGGATAAAAAAAGAGCATTGAACGCTTTAAGTGAAGCACTATTTAATTAAAACAACGACCCCAAACCCCTAAAGGGGCTTAAAAACATAGTTATAATGTTTTTAATTACGGTTTAAAACAATTCAACAAATCAAATCTTAAGCCCCTTTAGGGGTTTGGGGTTCTTCATTTTCATTATGATAAAAGCAAACTACCCGATAGATAAATTCAAGGACATTCAAACACCCTTTTATTATTACGATTTAGATACGCTTCGAACCACGCTCGAAGAAATAAACCAACAGGCAAAGAAATCGGATTTCCACGTGCATTATGCGCTGAAAGCCAATGTAAATCCCAGCGTGCTGGCAGTGATAAAAGAAGCCGGACTGGGCGCCGATTGTGTGAGTGGCGGCGAAGTGGAAGCGGCTATCAAAGCAGGCATTGCTCCATCGAAAGTTGTTTTTGCCGGTGTCGGTAAAGCCGACTGGGAAATCAATCTGGGGCTGGATAACGATATTTTTTGTTTCAATGTGGAATCTATTCCCGAACTGGAGGTCATCAATGAACTTGCTGCCGCGAAAGGGAAAATTGCCAAAATAGCTTTACGCATTAATCCCAATGTGAGTGCGCACACGCATCATTATATCACCACCGGACTGAGTGAAAACAAATTTGGTATCAACATGTCGGAACTGGATCAGGTTATAGACCTGATACCTACTCTGGCTAATATTAGACTCATTGGGATTCATTTCCATATCGGTTCACAAATTACCGACATGACTTCTTTTCAGGGCTTGTGTGTAAAGGTAAATGAAATTCAAAATACATTTTTAGCACACAATGTTAAGCTCGATCATGTGAACGTGGGCGGCGGTCTGGGAATTAATTACGAGCATCCCAACCATTTTCCTATTCCAGATTTTGGGGCTTATTTCAAAATTTTCCAGGATCATCTGACCCTGCAACCCGGTCAAACCCTGCATTTCGAATTGTGCCGCG
>JAQTOL010000064.1 GCA_028748945.1 Paludibacter sp. | reverse complement strand
ATTGGCCGATCGCAAACCTGGCTTCGCGAAAAATAGCAGATAAAACTGGAAGTATCAGCTGTACTCTTCATTTGTTTGTATTTAGAAAAGCCGAACTTAGTTAAAAATAACTAAATCGACAAATAATCTTCGTAAATATGTTGTACAACATAAAAATTAGCTTTAATTTTGCACTGTGTTTTTCATGGTATTAGATTTAAGGTTAATTTTAAAGATTGGGTTGTCGTGAGACAACCTTTCTTGTTTAAAATAGCTTTATACAATGAATGCAATTGCAAAACGAATATACAGTAGTACTTTATCGGCATTTCCTAAAGCAGGAAAAACTATTTGGTGGCTGCTGAAAATCATTATTCCAATCAGTTTATTTGTCAGTTTTCTTCAATATTATGGAGTTATAACTCAGATAGCTATTGTTCTCAAACCAATTTTCTCTGTTGTCGGGCTTCCCGGCGAATCGGCTGTCGTTTTTATTTCAAGTTTTTTTCTACCGCTTTATGGTCCGATTGCTATTATTTCAACGCTTCCACTCAGTATTCGTGAGATTACGATTTTAGCATTGATGTGTTTGATTTCTCATAATTTATTAGTGGAAACAGCTATTCAAAAGAAAACGGGTTCGTCGTTCATCATGATGTTATCTTTACGTTTGCTGGCTTCGTTGTTGGGAGCATTTGTACTTAATTTATTGTTACCGGCGAATCCTGGTGCTAATCATATTGTTCAAAAAAGTATAGAATTTGGAAATTTAGGTGAGATGCTTCTCAACTGGGTGCAAAATTCAGGCTACCTTTCAATTAAAATAGCTTTGATAATAAGTGGATTAATGATTTTGCAGAGCATTCTCAAGGAATTTAATATTTTGAATATAGTTTCAAAAATATTTGCCCCTCTCATGCGGATGATGGGACTTTCGGATGAAAGTTCTTTTTTGTGGTTCGTGGCTCAAACCCTTGGATTAACTTACGGTTCGGCAGTAATGATCGAAGAGGTTAACAACAAGGAAATTTCCAGGGAGAGTGCCAATTTATTGAACTACCACATTGCGATCAATCATTCACTTTTGGAGGATACGCTATTATTTGTGGCTATCGGAGTGCCTGCAGGTTGGATAATAGCACCACGCTTTTTAATGGCAATTATAGTCGTGTGGAGCGTACGTGGAATTATGAAATTCAAAAAAAAATCAAAGGTTCTTAGTCAATTGTCTAATGAAGCCATATAAATAACTTAATGCCTACAAAAATGACTACTACAAAAATAATGCTTATTGAAGTTGCCCGCGGGCTTTTTGCCAGGAACGGCAAAAAAAGCATTACCATGAACGACATAGCCAAGGCGTCAAAAAAAGGCCGGCGAACATTGTATACCTATTTCAATAATAAAGAGGAAATTTACAAAGCGGTAATTGATAAAGAACTGGATACAATTTTAGAACGACTGAAAATTGTGTCGGGTCAAAAAAGCGAACCGGATGTGAAACTAAAAAATCACATTCTTGCCCATCTGGATGCAGTTAAGAATGTAGTCAACAGAAACGGATCGCTGTCTGCCGATTTCTTTCGTGACATATATGAAGTGGAACGCAAACGAAGAAAAATTGATGTAAGCGAAATTGCCTTATTACGCGAAATTATTTCGGAAGGTATTGAAAAAAATATTTTCAAACGAATGGATGTCGATCTGTCTTCCCTTATTATCTTTTATGCAATAAAGGGTCTTGAAGTTCCCTATATCCGGCAAAACATAAGTGCTGAATTTGAGAAAAATAAAAACAGCATTGTGGAATTTGTTTTTAGGGGAATAAAAAAATAAAAAAACAGGAATTAATCACTGCCAGTATCATTATGAAATATAACTATCAGGATATCTGCGTAAAAAATGAAAGACACATGAAATCCGGTTTAATCATCGAGGAAAAACAGTTTTAGTGAAAATATTATATGTAATTTTAGGTTCAATCAGTATTGCTTTAGGGATTATTGGTATTTTTTTGCCCTTGTTACCCACCACACCATTTTTACTCTTGTCGGCATTTTTATTTGCCCGAAGTTCACCCCGCTTATATGAGTGGTTAATGAACCACAAGGTTTTTGGTAAATACATTCGCAACTATCGTGAAGACAAATCTATTCCACTGAATGTAAAGTTGGTTGCAATCCTAATGCTCTGGGCATCTATTCTTTTCAGTATGTTCCGGGTAGTAAATGATAAATGGTGGCTTCAACTACTACTCTTCATTATTGCAACGGGAGTTACAATTCACATTCTTTCATTGAAAACAAGAAACTAACCAGGACTACTCTTTTTTATGTCCATCCGGACTTTGATAAATTACTTCTTTTAATTTACAGGCACAATTACATTGTCCCGTTTCCAACAGACCACTACGACTAAGTAAATCAAATTCAATTTTAAAATTGTCGGTAAATATGCCAGAATTTAAATTATCCGAAATTTGCTCCTGAGTCCACCATTTCGTGTTTTTGACAGAAGAAGAATTCGGGTTTATCTCCGAAAGCTGGCAACTGACGAAAAGAAATGCATAATGTTTTTCATTTTTTGATTCGAACGTATAATTTGATAAATGCATGTATTTGAAGTTTGTTAGAGCATAATGTTCTTTTGCGGTTCTTTCAATACATTGTTCAACGGTTTCACCCATTCTTATGTGATTGGAAACGGCTGTATCCCATAAGTCCGGGTATATTAAATCTGTGGATGATCTTTTTTGCAGAAAAATCCTGTTTTTGTCAATCAGGAACACACGAACAACTGGGTGCAGGTATTTTTTCTCATCATTCAGACTGGTTAAATGTTGAATACTTCCAATGATATTTCCCTTTTCATTTACAATGGGCCACCATTCTTCCTGCACTAATTTCGCTCGGATAATTTGCACTCTCAGAATTTCATAGAAAGCCATGAATGCAATTAAACCAATGAAAATGGCATGCAACAGTTGAACATAAATTTCTGTTCGGTCGGGTTTCAAAAAATGCAATAGTGTATCGGTTAGAAGATAAAATGTCAGAACTGAAAATAAAGCCCAGATAACCCGGTACAATTCGTTGAAATTGTTCGACATCGGTAAAAGTTTGGGCATTATACGCGAAATGATTGCTTGTATTTGCTTCCTGAAAATCAGAAAACCCAGTATAAATATTAAAACAACTATTTTATCTTCCAGATGATCCTGAAAAAAGGGGAAGGGAAATCGTTGAGCTATACTACTAAACACACCGATCCCCATATACATAAGGGTGAAAACAAGGTGCCAGATAAATATTTGATTCGATGTATAATAGACATAGAATATCAACATCAGTGCCACCGGAAATGAAATTTTCCAGGCCACATCCATCCCACTGAACTCATCGACTACTAAAAAGATTAAGAGGGGTAAAAAGTGAAGTATAGGATTGAAAAAAGATTCTTTTATTTGCTTTCTCAGCTTTTTCATAATTCTAATAATGCGGTCATCGCTATACTAACAACTAGAGTGGATTATAGTTTATGAAGGGCTGATAACAGCTGTTAAAGTCTTAGAACGACATCATTCTGCTCACATATTTACCTATAATATCAAATTCCAGATTAATGACGGATCCTTTTTTGATTTGATGGAAATTGGTGTGTTCATACGTATAAGGTATTATGGCAACCTGAAAACCCGAATCGGTAGGATTACAAACGGTCAGGCTTACTCCATTCACTGTAACCGAACCTTTATCAACGGTCATATAGCCCCGTTTTGCCATCGTTTTATCAAATGGGTATTCAAAAGTAAAATACCAGCTTCCATCAGCTTCTTTTACTTCGGTGCATACGGCGGTCTGATCGACATGCCCTTGCACAATGTGTCCATCCAGACGACCATTCATCTGCATACTGCGTTCCAGATTTACTTTGCTACCGGGGACTAATAATCCTAAATTACTCCGGTCAAGTGTTTCTTTGATGGCAGTAACGGTATAGCTGTCAGTCGTTTTTGACACCACAGTGAGGCAAACTCCATTGTGAGCAATACTCTGGTCAATTTTTAGTTCGTTTGTAAACGAACACGACATGGTGATATGTAGATTTTCCTGTTCTTTAGCGATGGCAACCACCCGGGCTGCTTCTTCAATTATTCCTGAAAACATATATTTATTTACTATTTTATGATTTACTATTTACTATTTTTGCAAAACGACCCTGTTCACTTTCGACTTACTATTTTTCTTAAATGGTAACCCCGATAGCTATCGGGAGTAAATGAATAAATTGTCAATTCTTCTCAATTCCTTGTGACGCTTTTCACTCCTTTTACCAGTTTTATTTTCTTGATAATTCCTTCGAGTTCTTTTGTGTCACCCACCATTAAAGTAAGATTTCCCTGAAAGAGGCCGGCGCTCGAATCGATGGAAATGGAACGTAAAGAAATATTTTTTTCTTTGGAGATCAACGACGAAATATTGGTAACAATTCCAATATCATCGTGCCCTACAACCCGCAGTGTGATTGGATATTGTGACCCGACGGATTTTCCCGACCAACGTGCTTTCACTATCCTGTAGCCAAAACGGGCAATCATTTGCGGAGCATTCGGGCAGTCGGTCCGGTGAATCTTGATCCCGCCTGCAACTGCAACAAATCCAAAAACATCATCCCCGAAAATGGGATTACAACATTTAGCCAATCTGAAATCGAGTCCTTTAAGATCTTCACCAATTACCAGTACATCTTCTTTTCCGGTCGTCTCCGGAGCAATTGAATCTGTTGTAAATGTTTCAGCACTTCGTGGCTCCAGTTGTTCATTTGGATTTTGTTTGTCTAAATCAAGGTATGCATCACGAACCACATGCATATCTAGTTTTTCGCGGGCAATTTCCTGATAAAAATCACTCACTGTTTTGAATCCTTTTTTCTTGGCTAACCGCGATATTTTACCATCATCCAGTTCAATTTTCCAGTTTTTGAAACGGCGAACAAGCGTTTCACGTCCCATTTCGGCATCTTTAAACTCGATATCTTTCAGTGCTTGCCGTATTTTTGTTTTTGCCCGCGAGGTTGTAACCACTTTCAGCCAGGCCGGATTTGGTTTTTGTGTTGGTGAAGTCAGAACTTTAACCTGATCTCCGTTATTCAGTACGTATTTAATGGTTACATTTTTCCCGTTTACCTGAGCACCAACGCATTTTGAACCCAAACCCGTGTGAATTGAAAAAGCAAAGTCGAGTGCCGTGGCTCCTTTGGGCAGTTTGTGCAAATCGCCGTTAGGAGTGAAAACAAAAACTTCCTTATCGTACAGGTTCAGTTTGAATTCGTCCATAAAGTCAACGGCATTCAACTCGGGGTTTTCAAGGATTTCCCGAATGTTTTTAAGCCATTCGTCCATTCCCGATTCACTTTTTATGCCTTTGTATTTCCAGTGTGCAGCCAGTCCTTTTTCGGCAATTTCATCCATGCGTATGGTACGAATCTGCACTTCCACCCATTTGCCGCCGGGTCCTAATACGGTGGTATGCAAACTTTCGTAACCGTTTGTTTTGGGTATGGAAAGCCAGTCGCGCAATCGTTTCGGATTGGGTTGATACATATCGGCCACTATGGAGTAAGCCTGCCAGCAAATTGCTTTTTCCTTTTCTAACGGAACATCCAGTATAACCCGGATGGCAAAAAGATCGTAAATATTTTCGAAAGCTGTATTTTGTTTTTTTATTTTAGAATAAATGGAATGGATGGATTTTGTACGTCCTTTTATTTCAAAACTGAAACCGATATCCGAAAGTTTCTTTTTCAAAGGGGTTATAAACTCAGAAATGTACTGGTCGCGCGAACGCTTGGTTTCATTAATTTTCTGAGCTATTTCCTTGTAAATTTCACGGTTTGTATGCTTTAACGACAAGTCTTCAAATTCGGTCTTTATGGCATATAAACCCATACGATGGGCTAAAGGAGCATAAAGAAAGGAGCCTTCACGTGCTATATTTTGCCTGTTCTCTTCCGGGTAGGAGTCCAGGTTTCGCATGATTTGTAGATGTTCGGCGATAATAATGAGGATGACACGAATGTCTTCGGCAAAGGTCAGAAACAGTTTGCGGAAATTTTCCGTTTCGAGTGATGATTTTCGCTCGTATAATTCCTCTACACGCAACATTCCCTGGATAATAGAAGAAACCTGTGTGTTGAAATTCAGTTCGATTTCTTCCACAGTAAGCAACTTCCTTTTTACCAGTTCGTAAAGTAAAATACTCAGTACGGCAGATTTTCCCAGCCCTATTTCATCCAAAATAATTTCAGTAATCCTGATTTTATTCGAAATGATCTCACCAATTTCGGCTTCTTCGGTCGTAAATTCGTTATAGTGCTTCCTGATAATAGATTTTAACTCCAACCTTTCGCTGTAAGTAAATAAATTGGGGTGCAAGCGAATCATCTTGCTGTAATAGGAGCGAATGGATATTGTTTGAAGCGATGCCATACCAATAGGGTATTTTGTAAAGTAGTTCTGAATTTAAACTTTTGAACGAGAGTAAAAAAGGAATAAATTTCCTCTTGACAGTAGAATTAAAATGTTCTGCAAATATACGACTTAATTCAGAAAGTCTCAAAATTCCCCCGGAAAAGGAAAATTTTATAGTTTTAAGCTGAGAAATAAAAAAAAACTCAAAAAAAACAGATAAAAAAAACCACAGAAAGATGGAGTATTGAATTTTCTTTTCTAAATTTGCAAACTGAAAAAAAAGCGGAAAGAATAATAACCTTGTAATGAGACGAAGTTTATTTCATCAGAAAAACTTATATAAACAATAATATTTTAGCATGAAAACAATTATCAAAATTTTGCTTTCTATTTCCATTGTTCTTTTAAGCTATATGTGTGTCATGAGTATTCTCACACCCATACGTTTTGATGCAACAAAAGAAAGTCGGGAAAAAGTAATCATTAAACGCCTGACTGATATCCGAAAAGTGGAGTTGGAATACAGGGACCAAAAAGGTCGTTTTACCGGAAGTTTCGATACTTTAATCAGCTTTGTGAAACAAGCCAGGAAAAAAGTGGTTATGAAAGAAGGCACATTGACGGATAAACAACTTGATGCCGGGTTAACGGAAGCAAAAGCCGTGAAAATTGTGCACAGTGGTAATGCAAAGGAAATTGCTGAAAACGGACTTCAGGGATTTGTGCGCGATACTGCATATGTGAACATGATTAAAGCCGTTTTCCCGAATGATTATACTCCTGAAACTATTGATCAGTTGGCTGTTATTCCTTTCTCAAATAACGAGAAGTTTACTTTGAAAGTAAAAAATGATTATGTAAACAGTGCCGGAATTGTGATTCCGCTGTTTGAAGCCTCGGCAACTTATAAAAGTTATTTATTCGATCTGAATCATCAGGAAATGCTTAATGCTATTGATTTACAAGATAAATTAAATAAATTTCCGGGATTGCAGGTTGGTTCCATTGACGAACCAAACAATAATGCCGGAAACTGGGAATAACCAGTCCCTTTAATTAACGGGATCAGTAATCGGTTATCAGTAAATTACTAATCAATTACTTTCAAATGGAAGATTCATCCGTTCCGAAATATAATAACCAATACAGCTTATCCATCCGATTTAGTTCGGATGGATTTTCTTTATTGATATACGACGAACTGAAAAAACTACTTACTGCCAAAACAGTACCTGTCGATCTGACAACGATTCATTACGAGGATTTGATTGAGTTGTTGCTCGATGACGTCGAGACGATACTTAACATTAAGAAAATACGCCTGATTTACGAATCAGATACTTATGCGTTTGTACCGGCTTCCATTTTCAGGGCAGAGCATGCTACTGATTTTTTGTTTTTTCAGGACAAATTAAATAAAAGCGATAAAATCAGTTTCAACAAACTTCCCAATTGGGATACTGTTGACATTTTCACTGTTCCCGCCGTATTGAATGATGCGATGGCTCATTTATTTCCACGTTTGGAAATTGAACATCACCTCAGTTGGTTTTTGTCCGGGAAAATTAAATCTACCGGCGAAAGTTCTGTTCAAATCTGGGTACGTCCGAAAATAATGGATGTGGTGGTGCTGAATAACGGGAATATTGTATTGATAAACAGTTACGATTATTCCACACCCGAAGATTTTACGTATTTTACACTCAATATTTTCCAACAACTTGCACTCAATAAGGAAGAATGTCCGGTGAAATTATACAATTCGGAGAGCTGCACGGAAATGAAACAACATTTGCAGAAATACCTGAAGTCGGTGAGCTGCGAACAATAAGATTAATTAATAATTAATAATTAACAATTAATAATTGGAAATTAATAATTGATAATTGTAAATTGAAAAATGAAAACATGAGAATAATCAGCGGAAAATACAAAGGCAGACGAATATCTGCACCAAACAATATAACAGCACGGCCTACCACCGATTTTGCGAAGGAAGGATTGTTCAATTTGTTGAATAACCGGATCGATTTCGAAGGCATCGATGTGCTCGATTTATTTGCCGGGACGGGTGGAATCGGGTTCGAGTTTGTTTCGCGTGACTGCAATTCGGTTATCAGTATTGAGCAAAACGACCGACATTGCGCATTTATCCGTAAAGTTTGCACCGATTTGAAAATTACCAATCTTTCGTTGTTGAAAACCGATGTCTTTAAATTTATGGCCAGTTGTCATATTCAGTTCGATATGATTTTTGCCGACCCGCCTTACGAGTTGGAACAATTGCCAACTATCCCCGATTTGATTTTTGCTAAAAAACTGCTTAAATCCGATGGACTGTTTGTGCTCGAACATTCAGCCAAGCACAGCTTCGAACAACATCCAAACTTTGTTGATCACCGGCATTACGGCAGTGTGAACTTTAGTTTTTTTGAAGTGAAGGAAAGCTGACAAATTAACGTCATAATTTTATAGAAAAGGAATAAGCTTAGGTTTGTTCCTTTTTTTTATTGCGTTACAGTTATTTAACGATTTGGATTCAGCCAAATTAAAATATATATTTACATTTGTTGCGAATAATTATGAAACAGTGAAACAAGCTAATACTAATTATCTAAATTTAATTCTTATGAAAACAATTTTTTTCTCATTTATCCCGTTGGGTTTTCTCCTTTGTTTCACTTCCTGTGAAAACAACATTGTGAATAACACCACTGAACCGATAAAAAAAGAAGTATTTAGTGGTTATGTGCAAAAAGGACCGTTTATCAACGGCTCATCTGTAATTATTTCGGAACTTGATGCGGAGTTGAACCAAACAGGGCGTAGCTATTCCACCACGGTTGCCGATAACTCTGGAAGCTATGAGCAAAAGAAAATTGAACTGGTATCCAATTACTTGCAATTGAAAGCTGATGGTTACTATTTCAACGAAGTGACCGGCGAATCGTCATCCGGGCAGCTCACCCTGTATGCCTTGGCAGACATTTCTCAGGTAAACTCGGCAAATGTTAACGTATTGACGCATTTGGAAAAAAGCAGGGTTGAGTATCTGGTGCAACAAAAAGGACTGGCATTTGATGTCGCAAAAAAGCAGGCGCAACAAGAAGTTTTGGCTATTTTCAGCCTGACATTGCCCGCGGATTCTACTTCCGAAAGCCTGAACCTGAGCGGATCGGGTGATAATAATGCTGTCTTGCTTGCTGTTTCATGTATTCTACAGGGACCAATAACTACGGCCGATATGTCGGAATTAATGGCAAATATAAGTAGCGACATCAAAACAGATGGTATTTTGGACAACACTTCATTGGGTTCACAGTTGATTGACAACGCTCTGTTAACGAATTTGACCGGGGTACGTCAGCATTTGGTGGCTAAATATGCTGAATTGGGATTAAATAATGTGGTGATTCCTGATTTCGAAAAATATGTGGAAGAATTTAAAACGAAAACTAAGTATATTAAAACTAAATTTATTACTTATCCGAAAATTGGAAGTTCAGGATTAAATATTTTATCGGATTCTGTTACGGTTATTGAGCCATATTCTTCTTACGCCGATCCACATACTTTTTATTCGATGACAGCTAATTTACCTGAAGGAACCAGCCTCAGAATAATACTTAAAGGTAATAAATGGTATTATGTAGCTATACCCGTACCCGTTAACTGGACCGTGGGTACCTATAACGAATCTACGAAAGTTCAGGAATTTACAGTTACTAATCGAGACTCACCCAACAATATTGCCATGATGTTTGAAGAAGGTACGGTAACCATTGAATATTACGAAAACGGTGCAACAACACCTACTCGTGTGAAGGAATTGACTGTCAGTTCATCTCAAACGACAAACACCAATATTTATTATCCGCCTACAGGTGCTTCGGGAGAAAATATATTGAGTGATTCGGTTTCGGTAACACGTGCCGGGAAAATATATTCCATAAAGGCGGAAGTCCCAAAGGGTAAAGCATTGAGAGTGGTTTTAAAGGGTGGAACATGGGTTTGTGTCAATCCACCGGCACCCGTAAACTGGACCATTGGTACTTATGACAATGTTAACAAAAGTCAGGAATTCATCGTGACAGAAAGTACTAAACTCAGCGATATGGGCATTACGTTTACCTCCGATGGAACGTATACAATAGAGTATTACGAAAATAATGCAACTACAGCTACACGGATTCGTACTTTTGTCAGAAGTTGATGATACAAACATTTACGTGCAATGTCCATTAGGAAATGACATTCTCCTACGTGCTGAAAAAAAATCGCAACTGGTTGTTATCAAATTGTACAACGGCTAGTATAAGAGCAAAGCAGCGAAAAATATATATCTTTCGCTGCTTTCATTCTCACTCCTTCCCTCTTCCCTCTTACCTCTTACTCCTTCCCTCTTACTTCTGTCTGTCATTTCCACCTCACGTTTTTTCCTTTCGAAGTCACCCGGCCTACCGTAAAAATAAACAGGGAAACCAGGGGCAGAAAAATATCAAAAAGGGGCA
>JAQTOL010000063.1 GCA_028748945.1 Paludibacter sp. | reverse complement strand
GCATAACCTCCGACACCTATTGCCACATCGGGTTTGAACCGACTCACAATGCGACGGGCTAATACAAGACTTCGCATTAAATTCCACAACACCTTTACATTGCGGTGCAAGTGTTTCCTGTCAAATCCGCTTACAGGTAAACCCTCGATAGGATAGCCAGCGGCAGGAACCCGTTCCATTTCCATGCGCCCAAGTGCACCAACAAAAAGAATATCTGCATCAGGTAATCTTTTTTTGAGAGCGTTCGCAATGCTGATAGCCGGGAAAATATGTCCTCCTGTTCCGCCACCACTGATAATGAATTTATTTTTCATAATATTATCCTTAACCTATTTAAAGGGATTTAATTACTATTCTTCTATTGCCGGACTTTACTATAAATTTTCCAGATCCACGACAGGAATTCCATCATCAGGTAATTCTGTTGTTTCACTCATTGATGCCTGATCATCTTTTATTTGGCGGGTAATGCCCAGAATAATACCAAAATAAATACTGGTGATGAGTATTGAAGTACCACCTCTACTGATCATTGGCAAAGGTTGTCCTGTTACCGGACCTGAACCGCTCGATACAACCATACTTACCAGCGCCTGTATCACGATCATTAACGAAAGTCCGATGACCAACAGTGCCGGAAAAACAGATGAACACTTGGTTGCAATTTTCCCCGCCCGAAAAAGTAAAATCAAATAGAGCAACATGACAAAGATCCCTCCTATCAATCCCATTTCTTCAACTATAATTGCATAAATAAAATCGGAATAGGCTTGTGGGAGAAAATCGCGTTCTATACTATTTCCCGGAAGAACCCCAAAAACCCCACCGCGTGCAATCGCAATTCGTCCATGCTGTTCCTGAAGATTCGCATCGTTTATAACATATTTATTTACATGAACTTCTTTATTTCTGTCCAATCGTGCTATCCAGGTGTAACCACGGTCGAACATAGCAGGCATTACAGATTTGGGTATTGTTTTAAAAGCAGTAAATCCAAGGGCACCAGCAATTAAAATAGCCACAGTTAGCAATCCGAGATATTTCAGGGAAATGCGTCCAATATACATCATGATAAAAACAACCAGAAAAAGGATCATAGCTGTAGAAAGGTTTTCGAGCATTATGAGGACTGAAATAACACCCAACATAATTACGGTATTCCTGAAATACATCCATTCATTTTTTTCCGAATCTTTAATGCGCGAAATAAAATCGGCGGCAACAATTATAACAGACAACTTGGCCAACTCGGAAGGTTGAAATTGAATACCCAATATTACGAGCCAACGACTGGCATCATTTTCACTTTTACCTTTGAAAAGTACAAATATCAGCAAAAAAAATGACAAGAGTAACCCGAAATAAGAAAGAATGCGAATTATTTTGTAGGGAACAAGGTGCACCAGAAAAACGATGACTATTCCACCAATTAAAAATTCGACATGACGTATCATGGGTGCTGTATGGCTAGCTGCCTTGTATGCCAGTGTGCTCGATGCACTGTACATTTCGATAGCCGAAAGAATACAAAGCACAATAAATACCAACCAGAGGGTAGCATCACCTTTTAAGTATTTTCTTAGCAGTGTTTCCATATTTCTTAATTCAAAAATTTGAAGAGTTACTGGTTCTTCGTTTACACTCTATTTTTTGAGTTATATACCTATTTATAAGCAATTTCAGAGATTTCTCACACAATTTTTAAATTGTTTCCCCCGGTCTTCGTAGTTTGAAAATAAGTCGAAACTGGCACAACAAGGCGAGAGTAAAACAGAATCGCCAAAATAAGCCATGTCGTAGGCAGCTCTTACAGCCTCTTCCATCGATTGTACATCCACAATGTTTTCAATTTTTCCATCAAAGAAGCTATGTAATGCCCGGTTATCCAATCCCAAAAAGATTAAACCTTTTACCTTTTCAGTTACCAGTTCTTCAATTTCAGCATAATCATTTCCCTTATCGGTTCCACCAAGAATAAGAATAACGGGTGTCTTCATGCTCTGTAATGCGTACCAACACGAATTAACATTGGTTGCTTTGGAGTCATTTATATACCGCACATTACGTACAGTTGCAACGTATTCCAGCCTGTGTTCAACACCCTGGAAATCCTGCAACGATTGTCTGATACTTTCTTTTTTCACATTGACGATGGTGGCAGCCAAACCTGCTGCCATGGAATTGAAGGTATTGTGTATACCTTGTAATGCTAATTCTGATGTCGGCATAGTAAAAATTGTTTTTAATGTTTTTATTATTAGCTCATCTTTTTCGATAAATGCTTTCGTTTTTTCAGTTCTTTCAATGGCAAAGGGATACAATGCCGATTGTATATTCCGTTTTTCCAGTTCCGCTTTTATAACCGGATCGTTATCCCAAAATATAAAAGCATCCTGATCGGTCTGGTTTTGGGTAATTCTAAATTTTGAATCCACATAATTTTGAAAATTATAATCGTAGCGGTCCAAATGATCGGGAGTAATATTCAAGAGAATGGCAATATCGGCTTTGAATTCAGTCATTCCATCCAATTGAAAACTACTCAGTTCCACTACATAGTAATCGAAATTTTCTGTTGCCACCTGTAAAGCCAGGCTTTGTCCTACATTCCCCGCCAAACCTACATTAAATCCTGCATTTTTCAAAACATGATACACCAGCATCGTGGTAGTTGTTTTACCGTTACTCCCTGTTATACAAATCATTTTTGCAGTAGTATAACGGCCGGCAAATTCAATTTCAGAAATGACAGGTTTTCCCAATGCACGAAGTTTTTTGATTAAGGGGGCTTTTTCCGGAATTCCGGGACTCTTTACTACTTCGTCAGCATTAAAGATGAGTGTTTCGGAATGTTGCATTTCTTCCCAACTGATTCCATATTCATCCAACAAGGTTTTATATTGAGGTTTTATTTCAGACATATCGGAAACAAACACTTCAAAACCCTGTTTTTTAGCTAATACAGCAGCACCAGCCCCACTCTCACCTCCACCTAAAATTACGATTCGTTTCATAAATGAAAAGCTTTTCTACCTTATTTTCAATGTAATAATAGTTACAGCAGCCAAAATTATACCAACAATCCAGAATCGAATGACAATTTTCGATTCGGGCATAGCTTGTAATGGCCGCTGAAAAATTGCCTGTATTCCGGCATTTCCTGCTTTCTGATAATGATGATGGAGCGGTGTCATTTTAAATATCCTTTTTCCCTCACCATATCTCTTTTTTGTATATTTGAAATAACTCACCTGAATCATCACAGACAAACTTTCAACGAAGAATACTCCGCATAAGATTGGAATAAGTAATTCCTTTCGGATGGCAATGGCAAAAACGGCAATAATTCCACCGAGGGTAAGACTACCCGTATCTCCCATAAATACCTGTGCCGGAAATGAGTTGTACCATAAAAATCCGATGGTTGCACCGATAAATGCACCCGCAAAGACTAACAATTCGCCGGTTCCGGGCAGATACATGATATTCAGATAACCTGCATAATTTATATTTCCCGATACATAAGCCAATATCCCGAGAATAACACCCATAATTGCTGATGAACCTGTTGCCAGTCCATCCAGCCCATCCGTGAGGTTTGCACCGTTTGATACTGCCGTTACAATGAAAATTGCAACTATGACAAACAAAATCCAGCCATAATCCTGAGCCTTTTCACCAGCCCATTCAAAGGGTTCAGAATAGTTGAAATTATTATTTTTTACAAAGGGAATGGTTGTTTTGGATGATTTAATATCCTGTTTCGCATAAAGTACATTTTCCACCCGTTGAGTTTCACCTTTAACTTCCTTATTTTCACGAATCATGACATCCGGGCTCAAATACATAGTCAGGCCAACAATAAGTCCTAATCCTACTTGTCCTACAATCTTAAATTTACCCTTTAAACCTTCTTTATTTTTTAAGAAGACCTTGATATAATCATCCAGAAATCCGATTGTTCCCAACCATAGGGTGGTTATAAGCATTAAAATGATATAGATATTGGTCAGATTTGCCAAAAAAAGTGTCGGGATTAGAATGGCAATAATAATGATAATTCCACCCATCGTCGGGGTGCCCTTTTTGCTCATTTGTCCTTCCAGACCCAGATCACGAATGGTTTCTCCAATTTGCTTCTTTTGTAAATAATCAATTATGCGCCTGCCAAACAAAGTGGATAAAGTAAGTGCCATAATAAAAGCTAAACCCGTTCGGAATGATATAAAATTAAACAAACCACCACCGGGAATATCAAAGATTTTATCTAAATAATGAAATAAATGGTACAACATAATTTTTAGATTTACACCCGATAGTTCCCGATAGCTATCGGGACGGGATTAATAATTTATAATTTGAAAATCGACAAACTCAATATATAATTTAACTGATCAATTAAAAGCATTTCCGTACTTCTTCTTTATCGTCAAAATGATGCTTAACACCCTGAACAATTTGATAATCTTCATGACCTTTACCTGCAACAAGAACGACATCTCCGCTTTGAGCCAAAGCACATGCCGTACGGATGGCTTCGCGACGATCAACAATTGTCAGACTCTTTGCTTTTTGCAGTATATCCAATCCCGCTAACATATCGTTCAGGATATCCTGAGGTTCTTCAAATCTCGGATTATCGGATGTCAAAATAGCCTTCCAACTTCCATTTACAGCCTCACGTGCCATCATAGGTCGTTTTCCTTTATCACGGTTTCCACCGCAACCAACCACTGTTATCAACCGGCCATTCCCCTGTAAAATCTGATTTATAGTCCCGATTACATTGGTCAATGCATCCGGCGTATGGGCATAATCAACTATAGCTGTATAACCCGCAGGTGCATGCAGGGTTTCAAATCTGCCGGATACGGAATTCAACGAACTGATGATACGTAATACTTCCAATTCATCCTGACCGAGTAAAACAGCTGTTCCAAAAACTGCCGACAGATTACTTGCATTGAATTTTCCGATAAACGATACATGAACTTCACGGTCATTCATATCTAACAGCATGCCTTCAAAACTATGTTCCAAAATCCGGGTTTTGAAATCGGCAATGGTACGTAACGAATAGGTATATTTCTTTGCCTTCGAATTTTGAAGCATGACCAGTCCGTTTTTATCATCAGCATTTGTCAACGCAAATGTTTCGGCCGGCAAAGCATCAAAAAATTGCTTTTTAGCTTTCAAATAATTTTCGAAAGTCAGATGATAATCAATATGATCGCGCGTGATATTGGTAAACACACCCCCATTAAATTCCAAACCGGCAATTCGGCGTTGGTCAACCGAGTGTGAACTCACTTCCATAAATACATATTCACATCCTGCATCCACCATTTGTGCCAACAATTCGTTTAGTGCCAAAGCATCGGGAGTCGTATGGGTGGCTTCAACCGCCACTTCATTTACATAATTACAAACCGTGGAAAGTAATCCCGATTTGTGACCCAGTCGACGAAAGAGTTGATATAACAATGTTACGATTGTTGTTTTTCCATTCGTCCCTGTTACACCGACTAATATTAGTTTGGATGAAGGAAATCCGTACCAGGCAGAAGCCATGTGTCCAAGAGCTTCGGAACTGTTTTCAACCTGAATAAAGACAACATTCCTGGAAACATTCTCCGGGATTTCTTCGCAAATAACAGCTACCGCACCACTTTCTACGGCAGATGAAATATATTGGTGACCATCGGATGCGGTTCCCCGGGTTGCCACAAAAACACTCCCCTTCTCCACTTTTCGTGAATCGAATTGAATGTTAGCAATATTAATATCCGTGTTTCCAATCGTTTTTAGTTGAATAACACTTTGCAAAATATCATCTAAAATCATAATGATAAGTTTAATATTATTTGTGTCGTTAATCGTATTGTCTCTTTGTTATTAATCAAAATTCAGTAAAATGGTAGTTCCTTTTCGGGCAAAAACACCGGGTTTCAGATTTTGCGAAACAACTTTACCTCTGCCTTCAACCTGTACATTCAAACCGAGTTTTTCAGCCAGAAAAACAGCATCCTTTGCTCCCATTCCTGTTAAATCGGGAACAACATTGTTGTAAACCACTAATGGTTCTATACGGGTTTGCTTTTTATCAGTAACCGGTTTTACCCATTCGTCTGAATTTATAACAATTGGCAAATCCAAATCCGTCATTACAAGTTGTAAAGCCTTGCTGTATCCGGTCTTGGTATAGGGTGTAAAAGGATATTTTCCGATAGTATCGGATGCCATGTTTATTGGAGTTCTATCCGATTTTAATGCCATCGTCTTTTCAGCAACATCTTTAAATACGGATCCAGCCATTTTACCTCCCGATGGATATCCTATTTTTGGTTCACGAATGACAACAATGCAGGTGTATTTCGGAGCTTCAGCGGGGAAATAGCCGCAAAATGATACCTGATATGTTTTTCCACCTGTTTTATATCCCGAAACACCTTTCGATATCAAAGCGGTTCCTGTTTTCCCGGCAATACGAACATATTTTGAATGGACATTTCTGGCAGTAGCCAGTCTTCCCTCCAAAACTCCCAATAAGGTTATTTTGATGTCTCGTAAAGTTGATGGTTTACATATCGATTCTTTAATAGTCTCTGCTTCAAAAGTTTTTACAACCTGCCCGTTTCTACTTATTTTTTTAACAAGAATAGGCGTTATATATTTCCCATTATTGGCAATGGCATTATAAAATGCCAGCGTATAAATTGGAGGAATCTGTGCTACATATCCGATTGATAACCATGGTAATGTAGCATTTGACCAATATCTTGATTTATCTTTGGGATGCGGGATACGCGGTGTAGCCGAACCGGGTATTCCAAAATTGATATGCTCGTTTAATTTCATATTATACAGTCCATCTACAAAGGCACTGGGATTTTGACCATAGGCATTGACTATAACCCGTGAGATACCAATATTGGAAGAGGCATTTATTGCATCGGCTACAGATATTTTATGAAATCCACCGTGATTCGCATTCCAGTCTTTCATGGCACTTTTACCATAATAGTATATACCATTTCCGGTTTGGATAGAATCTGTAATCTTCACTTTTCCAGCGTCCAGGGCCACCATCAAAGATGCCACTTTAAAAGTTGATCCGGGTTCAACAAGATCCGAGACAGCACCATTTCTGTTTTCGGAATACGATTTATCCGTATTTTGTTGCATATTCACTATCGCTTTAACTTCTCCCGATTGAACCTCCATAAGTATTACATATCCCGAAGATGCATCGAATGAGCGTAAACTGTCGACCAGTGCTTTCTCAGCTATATCCTGCAAATCAACATCAATTGTTGTTGTAACATCCATACCATCAATCGGTTCTACTTGTACGGTTTCCATATACGTATTTGCTACCTTTTGACGGATTGATACTCCGGGCGTACCAATAAGTAATGAATCGTACCCTTTCTCAAGACCATTCTTTCCACCCATAGCCTCATCTGCATATATGTTACCGATAGTCCTTGAAGCTAATGATCCAAAAGGATTCACCCGGCTAAAAAGTTCTTTTGGTATAAGCCCGCTTTTGTTTCGACCCAATCTGAGTAGTGGCAGGGTTCGTAATTGTTTGAGTTGTTCATACGAAATCCTTTCCGGATACAATTGGTACTCCCCTTTACCTTCATCATACGCTTTTTTCAATGACATTTTATATTCATAAGCTGTCCTGTCATGAAAAAAACTGGATAAATAGATAGATAATGAATCAATATTGTCCTTAAAGAGCTTTCCGTTTTTTTCGTGTAATGCAGGCACCCTCAAATCCATATACACATAATAAGTTGGAATGGAACTTGCCAGTAAACGTCCATCGCAGGCATAAATATTTCCCCTGTTGGCTTTTACCGGAATATTTGTTTGCCTGGAATGAGCAGCTAACGCTAACCAATTATCACGTTCTACGAACTGGATAATAACAATATTGTATATTACAAATACAAACATCAAACATATAAATATATATGCAATGCCAAACCGAAGTACAATATCTTTACGAGCGTCAGCCATCTATTTTTTTTGTATACTATCTTCTTCAATTACAACCGGAGGTATATCCGATTCTATTAATTGCAGATTTTCCGATTTCACCATACCAAGCACACTTGATTGACGGCTTATTTCCATCAATTCGGCAGAAATAGTGAGTGATTCATACTTCAAATCCTGAATTTTCTTCTTTAATTCAATTTCCTTTGCCAATTGTGTTTCACACGCAAACCTGTTATCAACATAGAAAAAGGCTAAAAAAGCAATCATGATTATCAAACCGTATTGTTTCCTGAAAAAATTCTTGGATAATATCTCTCCATTCAGAATATCACGAATTGTACTCGATTTAATATCCGAGAAATCTTCGCTTCCACGAACGGCATCTACTATTTTTCTGAACCAGGACATCTTTATTATTTACTATTATTTGCTATTTGCTATTTGCTATTTACTATTTACTATTTACTATTTACTATTTACTATTTACTATTTACTATTTACTATTTACTATTTACTATTTACTATTTACTATTTACTATTTACTATTTACTATTTACTATTTACTATTTACAATTTACAATTTACTACAAACTATTTACTATAAACTATTTACTATAAACTGCTTACTATAAACTGCTTACTATAAACTATTTACTATAAACTACTTACTATAAACTATAAACTATAAACTATTTCTTCAATTCCGCGATCCTGAGTTTAGCACTTCGGGATCGTGGATTGCTTTCAATTTCAGCTTTATCAGCCACAATTACCTTATTATTAATCGCTTTCATGGGAGAAAGCACATTCCCGTAAAAATCTTTCTCTATTTTCCCTTCAAAATTTCCGCTTCGTATAAAGTTTTTCACTAAACGGTCTTCCAACGAATGATAAGTCAATACCACCAGACGGCCTTCCGGATTCAGTACTTCCAGACTTTGTTCCAATAATGATTTCAATACATCCATTTCTTTATTCACTTCGATGCGCAATGCCTGAAAAACCCGGGCCATGTCTTTTTTCTCCTTTTCTCTTCCAAAATAAGGTTTCAATACTTCAATAAATGGAAAAATACGATTGAACGGGGCCTGGGTCCTGGCATTCACAATGGTTCGGGCAATCTTGCGGGAATTGTGTAACTCACCGTATAAATAAAACACATCGGCCAGTTTTTCCTCGGAATAGGTATTCAGTAAAACTGCAGCAGTCAGAGGCGATTTGGTATTCATTCGCATATCCAGTGCGCCATCAAAACGAAATGAAAATCCACGTTCAGCTTCATCGAAGTGATGGGATGACACACCTAAATCAGCCAAAATTCCATCCACTTTTTCGATATTATGATAGCGGAGGAAATTCTTCAGGTAACTAAAATTACTCTTTACAAAAATAAAGCGGGGATCTTTTATCACATTTTTCAATGCATCTTCATCCTGATCAAAACCAATCAATTTGCCTTTTTTACCTAACCGGGCCAATATCTCACGCGAATGTCCTCCACCACCGAAAGTCACATCAACATAAACCCCATCCGGATGGATATTCAAACCATCAATGGTTTCTTTCAACAAGGCGGGAATATGGTAGATCACTTCCCCCTGAAGGGGAACCGCATTGCTCACGTTTGATGTATTTTTCTTTAACAACATATTCATTTGATTTTATGAAGTTTAAATTAACTTCATTCTCCTGTAAGAGTCAGGGGTTTCTTCATCATTCTGTCTTTAAGCAAAGCCGCAAAATCGGGTGAAGACATTTTTGATTCCTCATAATGTGATTTGCTCCAAACGGCGATCCGGTCTACCAGACCCACAAATAATACTTCTGAATTATCTACTCCGATAGCCCGGAGATTCTTTTTAGAAATCAAGATACGCCCTTGTGAATCAATATCCAACCATTCTGCATCTGAGACAAATTGCATTAATAAAAGCTGATCTACCGGATTCCATTCATCGAGATTGCTTTGCAAATCACTCACTTTTTTATTCCAGACATTTTCAGGAAACAGAATAAGGCACTCGTTCTCAGCATCCTTTCTCATTACAACCCGTTCTTTCTCACCGTCAGGCAATACCTTTCGATACGTGGAAGGAATGAATATTCTACCCTTCACATCGGCTTTTGCATCGTATTTACCTATAAATGTTGACATATTTTATTGAGTTCATTTTTTCAACTGTAAAAGTATGAAATTAAATCAGATTCCCCACCATTCCCCACAAAAAAATTATCAACAATTTTCAACGTTAAATATATGTATTTTGAACAACTTATAAACAGTTTGTAAACCGGTAAAGATTTGCTCAAAAGCAATCAAATAGCAATATATCAATTTTTTAGAAATATTCAGCGAATTACACAATAGAATTACATTCATGTGGGGGAATATTTTTTAAATAATGTAATTTTGTGAATGTGGATTTGAGTGAGTAGAAAATAAATATTTCACATTCCCAGATTTACTCTTTTTTAGTACATTTGCATTCATTCAAAAAAAACAGATTTAAAGTACAACATGCATTCAAATGAGATAATTAAAATTGATATAGCGAAAGTGCTGAGAGACAAAGCACCGAAGACCAAAATCCCCGGATTTATTGTGAACTATTTACGCCGCATCATTCATGAAAAGGAGTTCAATCAATTATTCGCAGATAATTTAAACAAAAAGAACCTGGACTTTATTGAAGCAAGTCTCCGGCTGTTTAATGTTACTACCGGTATTTCGGGCAAAGAGAATTTACCTCCGGCAAACGGCAAATATATATTTGCGAGTAATCATCCGCTTGGCGGACTCGATGGATTAACTATCGGGTTAATGTTAGGACGCGAATATAGCGGAAAAGTAAAGCTTTTTACGAACGATTTATTAATGAACGTAGAACCTTTGCGGGAAATGTTTATTCCTGTAAATAAAGTAGGAAGCCAGGGTAAAAGCCATGCCGAAAGTCTGCAAAGTTTTTTTGATTCTGAAGATCATCTGATTACATTTCCTTCCGGAATGTGTTCAAGGAAAGTAAAC
>JAQTOL010000062.1 GCA_028748945.1 Paludibacter sp. | reverse complement strand
TGAGAGCCTGGAAAGAGCAGGAGTGAAGAACCTCGCCATGAGAGGGATTTCGGATATTGCTATCGATGGAAAAAAGATTTTAGGTTCGTCCATTTACCGGAGTAAAGAGGCACTGCTTTATCATGCGGTGCTTAACTTCGGTGAACCGGCATCTACATTCGAAAAGTACCTGAAATATCCTTCAAAGGAACCCGATTATCGTGAAGGTAGAAAACATTCCGAATTTGTTACATCACTGAAAGAGAAAGGGTTTTCTCATACGAATAATCAACTGGCAGATTTCATTTCTCAACGTTTTGAACTTGCTTCACTTCAAAGTGATGGTTTCATAAAAAGCGAAGCACTTTTCTAAAATTCAGCTAATGAAATTTTCAACAGACCTTCCCGAAATAAAACAATTTCTTGATAGCCGGGTTTCTCAATATAATTCAAGCAATTTTATCGATTCGGATCCCATACAGATTCCACACTTGTTTTCAGGAAAAGAAGACATTGAAATTTCCGCATTTCTGACTTCGACAATTGCATGGGGGCAACGGAAAAGCATTATCAACAATGCCAACAAATTAATGGAATGGATGGACAATTCACCCTATGATTTTTTGATTGATGCGGATAATTCCGACTGGAAAAGAATTTCCAACTTTGTTCACCGTACATTTAATGGTAACGATTGCCTGTTTTTTTTGGAATCATTGAAAAATATATACAAGTGTCAGGGAGGATTGGAATCTGTATTTACAAAAGGATACCGGATTGACAATACCGTTCAGGGAGCCTTGTCGTATTTTAGGGACATATTTTTATCCATTCCGCACGACAAACATGTAACAAAACATATTTCTGATGTTGCGGCTAATTCGTCGGCTAAACGTCTCAACATGTTTCTTCGCTGGATGGTGCGCTCTGACGAAAATGAAGTTGATTTTGGTTTGTGGAAAAGCATTCCGATGTCAGCGCTTATGCTTCCGCTCGATGTTCATACCGGTAATACCGCCCGGGGACTGGGTTTACTACTCCGAACGCAAAACGACTGGAGAGCTGTGGAAGAAATCACCTCTGTGCTTCGGGCATTCGATGCGACCGATCCGATAAAATATGATTTTGCCTTATTCGGTATTGGTGTATTTGAAGGAAAGAACGAATTTTTATAAATAATCCGCTGAAGAATTTGTTTTGAAAAAAATATCATCTATATTTGCAGCATAAATTATTAGAAGAAATACTGATCTGCTTCATGTTGGAACGAAAGGAAAATAGTACAAAACAAATTGAAAGCATACTTTTTATAGTCATGCTCTTCTTTGTATTTGCTTTTTTCTCCGGACGTTCAGAGAAAATGACTTTTAATGATGCACATTATGTAATTGTAACCGGATTACACTCAAACTCTGTTCCTGCAATTATTTCTGATAATATACAAACACCTGTATTACAAAAAAGTCTGCTGACTTCCATGGATAAAACAGGTTTATTGTTTTATAATAACAAGTTCAAAATAGCTTTTGACAACAGGAGCTTTGCTCAACGGTTTTTTTATCTCGAAAAATCATTCTCATTTCTGGAACCTCAGTCCACTTGTAGGTTATACTATCATCTGTTTTCGATGGATGCCAAAGACCTCCCATCTTTAAGTTAGATTCTGATTAAAAGATTTATTAATTTCCTGCTTTAAATTGAAGCGGGCAGCTATTTAATTTAAAAATTTAAAACGATGAAAACAAAAATATATTTCTTGCTTGCCGTCATAGTGTTCGGCATTATAACTGCTGCTTTTCCTGTTAAAGCCAATGCAGCCCAAACAATCCTGATTCAATCAACTGACATAAATGTATCGGAAACTGCTCTTTCTCAGTCAGCTAAAATTATTTCGAACCGGTTGAAAGATTTTAGTAACGAAAAATTCGAACTGAGGATTATTCCTGAAAGAAATCAAATTCAGGTAACATTTCCCGATAATATGGATCTTAAAGTGGCTGAAAAGTTGCTTACGCAAAAAGGGAAAATCGGGTTTTACAAGATGTACGATCGAAAGAGTTTGCCTGAACTTTTAAAGGATAGTCAGCATCTGTTATCTTTATTAAAAAATAATGATAAAAATAACCTTGTAGAAATCGGATGTTGTTCAATTTCAGAATCATCCCGGGTGAATGCGTATTTACAGTCATTGGAGCAAAACCCAGGCTGCAAATTTGTATGGAGTCAACCTTCAAAAGATTCCGATATATGCTTGTATGCTCTTAGATCAGAAAACGGTCCTCTATTAACGGGAGTTGATATAGAAAGTATGAAATCCGGCAAGGATGCTAAAATTTTTTATATCGGGATTAACTTTAACAAACCGGCTGTTGCTTTGTGGGCAGAAATTACAAAACAAAATATTGGCAATCCAATTGCCATTGTTTTGGATAATACTGTTTTAGCTGCTCCGATTGTACGATCTGTCATAGAAGGCGGGAAAAGCATGATAACCGGTGACTATACACTAACGGAAGTGAAACTTATCGCAGCCTTTGGGAATAATGGTGAGCTGCCTTTAAGCTTTAAAGTGATAAAATAGACTGATATTTATAAATAAGGCTGTAATTTCTTACAGCCTTATTCTATTAGTCAATTCCTTAATTGTTTATTAATCAATTCTAAAAACGTACTCCTGCTCTTAAATCTAAATACATAAAATGCAATGAATTTTTCAATCCAAGTTTTGGATACGAAGAATAACTGGCTTGTAACTTGACAAAATAATTTAATTTGGTACTGGTTTTAAAATTTAATCCTCCTTCAAATTGAGTTTGATGACCCGAAACGGAACCGGGTACACCTTCAACACTCAGATTATTCAAAAATAATCCATAGCCGACGAAAGGTATAATTTTTTTATCCTTTGTGGCAAGTTCATGGCGGATAGTCCAGCCATAATTAAGCATCGAAATCCGTTTTGAACTTGGATTGTCAGGTAATAAAGTGCTATAACCCATTGGGATAGTAAGATAAATTGCCGGTTTTTTACCGTTCAATCCACTCAATTGCCAGCCGTAATCCGCCAAAATTCCAACACCGTTCGTGGCCATGTTTGCCTGATAGGGAAGAACTTTTCCTCTTGCATCCAACAAAGCATAGGTACCATCATTTACTAATTCTGTGTTTGTGTAAAAGGAATACCTGTATCCGAATTCCACGCTGATTTGATGCGGAACCCTGCGTATGGTCGAATCTTTTTGAGCCAAAACGCTTGTCCAACTTAACGAACAAAGGAAGATTATAATTGATAGAAAATTAATTTTCTTCATATGAATTTAAATAAATTATTGTTTTACAAATGTATATGTGCAAATTTCAGATAGATATTTTTATCGGGAATCTTAAAAAAATAATACTTAGCACAAACGTGAAGGAGGTGGACGTGAAAATTGCTCAAAGGTTAAACCATCCGAAAGCTTAAATAAATATAGTTCAAATAGTTTTTTTACTCTCACAGAGTTTATTGCAGGTAAATTTTGCAATTCTGAAAAATTAAAATCTTCAGACTGAAAATCGTAACAGGTTGTAATAAAGGTGTTTTGCTGAACCTTTTGAGTTGAATAAATCTGTGTTGTGTTAGTGAAATTTAATTCGGGAGTTGATGGTTCTGTGTTTATTTTGGGTGAAAACAGGCAAAAAAGATAGCCAACCACCATAAGAATCTCAGGGATAAATGTAGCAAGCAGACCGTTTTGGAACATCAACATTAGAAATAATTTTTTTAATCGGGTAATAGTACTTAATAATAACTGATAATAAATATCAGAATATATGTTCAAGACAATGTTTTAAGAAAAGGCAAAAATACAGCTAAATGTTCATTAGGATCTTAATAATTAAAGGCTTTTATTCATAATTTGTACTTTGTGTTTTCAATCGTTCTTAATTTTAATCGGATTAAATGGTTCGATTCTGCTTAAAAAGAGGTTGTTTTTTAGCAAATTGAAACTATAAATTAGCTAAAGTCCCCATATTTTTGAAAAACTTATAAAAATCATTACTGGAATCATAATCAGGTATAAAGAGATAAGTACAATACTCATTATTCCGATATATTTAAACATTTTCTTCAAATTCTTCAAACTTTCGTCTAATGTCTTCTGATTATTATTGATTAAAGCTATTTTTATCTTATTTGCAAAATTATAAAGATAATAGGCCGGAAAAAAATAAACAACTCCTAATAGTAAATATACTACACCCATTAAAATCATCGGAAAACCGAAAGTTCCTCCAAATTTAGACAACGAGCCAATCAATGGGGACATAACCATTATTAAAAGAGCTGCTAATACAATAAAACCTGTTCCGATAAAGCCCAAAACAGCTAAAAATGTAGCCCAACCTGAGGCTACTTTTAAATAATTTCCACCTTCTGCTGTAATAGAGAGTTTTGTTTCCATTTCGATACCCGCGTTTGTCATTTCGTTTTCCATAATATTATTCTTAGTTATTGATTCTTGTGATAGATTCGTATACAAAGATATAATATATTTTGTAACTATTAACTAAAAGTAAAAGAATATTTATTGAACAATATAAAAACTATTTGAATACCTGATTTTTTTTGAATTTTTCAGTTGATTTAATTGAATGAAAAATAAATAATTCAGTTAATATTCTTCTATCTTGCGAACTAAAATTTCAATTACCACTTTTTTTCTTTAATTCATTAAGAAAAATTCTTGTAACTCAACATAAAGTAGTAATTTTGTACCCGCTTAGAAAATTCGATAATCAAAATATATTATGACAGAAAAAAAAATGAATTTATTGGCTGATTTTCCACCCGTTTCAACCGAAAAGTGGATGGAAAAAATCACAGCGGATCTCAAAGGAGCTGACTTCAACAAAAGGCTCGTTTGGAAAACCAATGAAGGTTTCAATGTGAAACCTTTTTACAGGGCTGAGGATATTGCATCACTTAAAACAAAAGATTCAGCTCCGGGTGCTTTTCCTTATGTACGGGGTACAAAACCGGGAAACGAGTGGTTGGTTCGTCAGGACATCGACGTTGAAAATGCAAAAGATGCTAATGCAAAAGCATTGGAAGTGCTTTGCAAAGGAGCGACATCGCTTGGATTTAAATTGAAAAAAGCCGATTTAAGTGCAGACTACATTGCAACTTTACTTAAAAACATCGTGGCTGATTCTGTAGAATTAAATTTCAGTATTTGTGTGAGCAGAGCCGCTGATCTGGCAACTATTTTGACCGGTTATTTCAAATCTCAAAATTATGATGTAACCAAATTACATGGTTCTGTCAATTTTGACCCAATGAACCGCATGTTGTTGGCAGGAAAAGAATTGTCAAAAGAAGAGATTACAGAAAAAGCGAAAGCAACAGTTCTAGCCGCAACCGGATTGCCTTTCTATCGCGTTATTGGTGTTAATGCAACAACTTTGAGCAATGCCGGGGCATTTATTGCTCAGGAACTGGGTTATTCACTGGCATGGGGTAACGAATATCTTTCATTGCTGGTTGAAGCGGGTGTTGATACATCCTTAGCCGCTAAAAAAATTAAATTTAATTTTGGAGTAGGTGGCAATTATTTTATGGAAATAGCCAAATTCCGTGCAGCCCGCATGTTGTGGGCAATGGTGGTTGATGCCTATCAACCCGTTTGCAAGAAAGACGATTGTAAAAGCACAGAAAACGGAATTTGCAAATGTGCCGCTAAAATGCGGGCTCATGCCGAGACTTCCACATTCAATAAAACAGTTTTTGATGCAAACGTGAACATGCTTCGTACTCAAACCGAAGCTATGAGTGCAACGTTGGGCGGAGTCAATTCACTTACCGTATTGGGTTACGATTCTATTTATAAAGCAACCGACGATTTCTCGGAACGTATCGCCCGTAACCAGCAATTACTCTTAAAAGAAGAATGTCATTTCGATAAAGTTTCCGACCCTGCTGCCGGTTCGTATTATATCGAAACATTGACCAATGAAATTGCCGCTCAGGCATGGAAATTATTTCTCGAAGTGGAAGATAAGGGTGGTTTCTTTGCTGCTATATCTTCCGGATCTGTTCAGCAAGCAGTAAAAGCAACTGCTGCTGCTCGACTGAAATCAGTTTCAAGCCGCCGCGAAGTGTTGCTTGGAACCAATCAGTTCCCTAATTTTAGTGAAACAGCTGCTGCCAAAGTAGAAAAAACAGATGAAGCTGATTGCAGTTGTAATCATAATGGAACTGAAAAACTTCTGCCTGTTCGTGGTGCTTCTGAATTTGAAGCATTGCGTTTTGCTACTGAAAGTGCAGCTAAACGTCCGAAAGCATTTATGCTGACAATTGGTAATCTGGCTATGCGCCTTGCACGTGCACAATTCTCCTGCAATTTCTTTGCTTGTGCCGGTTACGAAGTGGTTGACAATCTTGGTTTCAAAACAGTTGAAGAAGGTGTTATAGCGGCTTTGGAAGCAAAAGCTGACATTGTTGTTCTTTGTTCCAGCGACGATGAATATACAGAATTAGCTCCTGCCGCTTATGAACTGGCAAAAGGGAAAGCACTATTTGTAGTTGCCGGTGCTCCAGCTTGTACAGACGACTTGAAAGCTATTGGAATTGAATATTTTGTAAATGTAAAAACGAATGTATTGGATTCGTTGAAAACGTTTAATGCAAAATTAGTTTAAGAACCAAGAGTCAAGAGTCAAGAACCAAGAACCAAGATTCAAGAGCCAAGAAACAAGACTAAAAAAGAAAGATATGCATAACTTTAAGAAAATGGATATTTGGATAAAATCAATGGATTTAATTAGTGAGATTTATAAACTAACTAAAACTTTTCCGACTCATGAAAGATTTGGTCTTGTAACACAAATGCAGCGTTCTGCTGTGTCAATTCCAACGAATATTGCTGAAGGGTCAGCTAAATCATGTAATTAAGATTTCGCACGCTTTTTGGAAATGTAAATAGGTTCTGTGTTTGAACTTGAAACTGAATTGATACTGGCAACGAATCTTATGTATCTTGATTTGGGGATTTCTACTTCAACTCAAAATAAAATAAATGAAATTCAAAAAATGATAATTGGATTTAAAAACAAATTGGATTAAGCCTAAAAATCTGAGACAGTACTAATTGTCTTGATTCTTGGTTCTTGGTTCTAAAAATCTAAAAAGAATGAAACCAGATTTTAAAAATATAGATATTAAAAATATAGCAACAGATAAAGTTGCTCCTCAGACTGAAAGTACATGGCTGACACCTGAGTTGATTCCCGTAAAACCATTCTATACCAAAGATGATTTGGAAGGCATGGGACATTTAAATTATGCTGCAGGACTTCCACCATACTTGCGTGGACCTTATAGTGTGATGTACGCCATGCAACCCTGGACAATCCGTCAATATGCAGGATTCTCTACTGCTGAAGAATCGAATGCATTTTATCTTCGTAACCTGGCTGCCGGACAAAAGGGTTTGTCGGTTGCTTTTGATTTACCTACGCACCGCGGTTATGATGCCGATCACGAACGTGTGGTTGGTGATGTGGGTAAGGCAGGTGTTTCTATTTGTTCGGTTGAAGATATGAAAGTTTTGTTCGATGGTATTCCATTGAATAAAATGTCAGTTTCCATGACTATGAATGGTGCCGTACTACCAATTCTTGCATTTTATATCAATGCCGGTTTAGAGCAGGGCGCTAAACTGGAAGAAATGGCCGGAACGATTCAAAATGATATTTTGAAAGAATTTATGGTGCGTAATACCTATATTTATCCCCCTAAATTCTCCATGAAAATTATCGCTGATATTTTCGAATTTACATCGAAAAAAATGCCTAAGTTCAACTCTATTTCAATCTCAGGCTATCACATGCAGGAAGCGGGTGCTACTGCCGATATCGAGTTGGCATATACGTTGGCTGATGGCTTGGAATATCTTCGGGCAGGAGTAAATGCCGGTATGGATATCGACTCGTTCGCTCCACGTTTGTCATTTTTCTGGGCCATTGGGATGAATCATTTTATGGAAATTGCCAAAATGCGTGCTGCACGTATGTTGTGGGCAAAAATTGTAAAGCAGTTTAATCCTAAAAATCCAAAATCTTTGGCCTTGCGTACACACTCACAAACTTCAGGCTGGTCGCTGACAGAACAAGATCCTTTCAACAATATTGGTCGTACATGTGTTGAAGCTATGGCTGCGGCTCTTGGACATACACAATCGCTTCACACCAATGCGTTGGATGAAGCAATCGCGTTGCCAACCGATTTTTCTGCCCGTATCGCACGTAATACACAGATTTATATCCAGCAGGAAACTGATATTTGTCGTGAAGTAGATCCTTGGGCTGGTTCTTATTATGTAGAATCGTTGACAAACGACCTTGCTGAAAAGGCCTGGGCATTAATCGAAGAAGTGGAAAAACTGGGTGGTATGGCTGCAGCTATTGAAACCGGAATTCCAAAAATGCGGATCGAAGAAGCAGCTGCCCGTACTCAGGCACGAATTGACTCGGGTAATCAAATTATTGTTGGTGTCAACCAATATCGTTTGGAAAAAGAAGATCCGATTGATATTTTGGAAGTGGACAACACAGCGGTTCGTATCCAACAAATTGAACGGTTGAAACAATTACGTGCCAATCGTAACGAAGCCGATGTTCAAAAAGCATTGGCTGCAATTACCGAATGTGCTAAAACCGGAAACGGTAACCTGCTCGAACTTGCCGTTGAAGCCGCTCGTTTACGTGCTTCATTGGGTGAAATATCAGATGCCTGCGAAGCAGTTGCAGGTCGTTATAAAGCAACCATTAGAACAATCTCAGGCGTGTATTCATCAGAAACTAAAAACGATGCAAGCTTTATTAAAGCTTGTGAGTTGACAGAAAAATTTGCTAAAAAAGAAGGTCGTCGTCCCCGTATCATGATTGCCAAAATGGGTCAGGATGGACACGACCGTGGTGCGAAAGTTGTCGCTACTGGTTATGCCGACTGCGGTTTCGACGTGGATATGGGACCCTTGTTCCAGACTCCGGCCGAAGCGGCTAAGCAAGCGGTGGAAAATGACGTACATGTGTTAGGTGTATCTTCTTTAGCAGCCGGTCACAAAACGTTGATTCCACAGGTAATGGAAGAATTGAAAAAACAGGGTCGTGAAGATATCATTGTAATTGCTGGTGGAGTTATTCCGGCACAAGACTACGATTATCTTTATAAAGCCGGTGTTGCTGCCATCTTTGGTCCCGGTAGTCCGGTTGCGAAAGCAGCTTGTACTATTTTGGAGATTTTGTTGGAAGACTAATATCCCTGCAACGGCTTCGAGCTATTTGCAGAATTAATTAGATAATTATAAGAACGGACTTGCCTTTTGGTGAGTCCGTTTTATTGTATGATATCTGCATGGAGATTTTCCATTTCCCGGATTATTTCGACGTCCAGATTAATTAAGACGTACAGTCGAATACATAAATATGTAAATAATATTAATAAAATGAGGTATATGCGATATCTCAACCTAGTTTCAGTTAAATTTGTGCTTTATAAATTGAAAAAATGTAGTTTTTTTGTCCTTTTTATGGTACAACGTTTAAATTCCACTGATTTGAAAAGTAGCGCACTGAAAATATTTTTGATATTTTTTATAATATCATTTCAACATATAGCCATTTCTATAAGTGCTCAACAAAATGAAATCTTAAATAAAGATACTACCGGATTAGTATCCTTCGAAGTCTTAGCCCCTAAAATTGAACAAGCCAACCACATTCATTTGTTTTTTAAACCCGAGTGGTTTGCCAATAAGCGATTTAGAGAATCTCTCTCTCAGTTACCATTGGATGAATGTCTCACAGTAGTGAAACGTATTTCGCAATTATCATGTATTATTGTCAATCCTGTTACTTATGTTTTCGTTCCGGTAGAAGTCCGCAATTATTCAAATAATAAAAACAGTAGAGGAGTACTCTTAGTCGGCGATGAAAGTGATCTTGGAAAATATAGCAGAGCGACTCTTTCCGGGAAAATCCTTGACGCCAGAACAGGTAAACCGCTTCGTAATGCCAAAATCAGTATTGACGCACTTAATGTCAATACAATGACCGATAAAGATGGAAATTATAGATTGACAATTCCTGTCGGTGAATATGATTTAAGGCTTAATTATGCGGGTTTTGAAGAAGATAACCGGTTTGTGAGAATTTCAGGAAACGGGATTGTTGATTTTGAATTATCAGAAAAAACAATTAAGCTAAAGGAAGTTTTTGTATATGATAAAGCACTGGATCTTAATGTAATTAGCTCACAGATGAGCACCATTAAGTTCAATGCTAAAGTAATTAAAGAATTACCTATGTTTTTAGGCGAAAAAGATATTATTAAGAGTGTCACCTTACTTCCCGGAGTACAATCGACCGGCGAGTTTGGTACCGGTTTTTATGTACGGGGAGGTAGTTCAGATCAAAATCTTATTTTAGTAGAAGATGTTCCGTTGTTTAATTCATCCCATATGTTCGGACTCAATTCGGCACTCAATTCAGATGGTGTCAGCAGTGTATCGCTTCTAAAAGCAGGTATTCCTGCTAAATATGGCGAAAGAGCTTCATCGGTTATGGATATTCGTTTGGGAAATAATGTAGAAAAAGTTGCAGTGACGGGTGGCATTGGTCTTTTAAATTCAAGACTGAATCTGGAAGTACCACTATTTAATAAAAAAGTTAATTTTTTGATAGGGGGGAGGACTTCTTATTCTAACTGGTTATTGCATGCACTACCCGATGCAGACTTAAAGAAAAGTTCTGCAAGTTTTTATGATATAAATACCTTGCTCAACATAAAATTTAATGCAAAAAACAGCTTATCACTCTTTGGCTATTTTAGTAATGATATATTTAGTTTCAATATAAATTCACCTTATCATTATGACAATACACTGGCTTCGGTAAAGTATTCACACAAATTTAATGAAAAGTTAAATTCATCATTGCTTTTTGGACTTAGTCGCTATCGTAACGATGTCAGTCAATCGGATACTTTGAAACCAAATGAAGCCTATAAAATTAGTTCTTCAATTGATTATAATAATGCGAAACTAAATTTTAGCTGGTTGCCAACCGAGAAACATTCTGTAGAATTTGGCTTAAATTCTATTTTATACCAACTTCAACCGGGCATAATGTCAGCACTTGGTTCGTTGTCGGATGTGTTAACGCAAACAACCAATCAGGAAAAAGCATTGGAATCGGCAGCCTATATAAGTGATAATTTTAATTTTTCCCCTAAAATAAGTACCGAGTTCGGTTTACGACTGACACAATATGCCTATCTTGGACCAAACAGCGTATTTTCATTTAAGGAAAATGCAGCACGTACTTCAGAAAATATTATTGATACACTTAATTATGGTAATAACAAAGTAATTAATTGGTATTACAGTCTGGAACCCAGGTTCTCATTCCGTTACTCATTGGATGATGTCAGTTCTGTAAAATTAAGTTATAACCGTATCAGTCAGTTTATTAATTTAATTTCCAATACAGCGTTAATGTCACCAACCGATGTGTATAAGTTAAGCAG
>JAQTOL010000061.1 GCA_028748945.1 Paludibacter sp. | reverse complement strand
ATCAGTCAGGTAGACATTGCCATTGTAGGGATGAACGTAAATACCGAACGGACGTTCCAGGGTAGTGGAGTCGGAAATAAAATGATCGGACAGAATTTGTTCCGTTTTGCAGTCAAAGGTTTTGATGGAGTAGTTATTGGTGATGTAATCAAAGTTATATAAATAAGCTATATCGTTATGAATTGTAAAGTTGACCACCGGAATACTGTCAAATGTTTGCACGACCTCATCCGTTTTACTGTCAATTCGTGACCATACTGCCTTAATATTCCCGTTATTTCCACGCGAAACCACATATACATCGCCCTCGCTGTCGGCATCAATTTTAAATGGATTCAGACCTACAGTAATTTTTTTTATTTCGGAAAACGAATTCAAATTAATTACAGAAACCGTACTGTCATAATTGGGAATATCCAGTCCACCCGAGTTTGAAACATACAATTTCCCGTTTGCCACTGCAATTCCGTCCGGATTCCGTCCGCAGACGGTGACACCATCAATTTTCAATGTTGGAATATCGATGCGGGTAACTGTTCCATCGAATGAACAAACATACGCTTTATTGCCATTAAAAGTAATAAAACGGGGTTGCCTGGCTACTCCATTATCATTGAAAAGGGGGATCTGTCGAATCGAAACTCCTGTATTTACATCCACAATTTCTACCTGCGATGATACGTTAACCACTATCCATAACAAATTAGCATACCGTTTCAGGTCGTTCGCCGTGTCACCTAATCCACGTTCATTCATCAAACTAAAAAAACCGGGAGTGATAGTGCGCTTCGTAAAGTCAATACAACACAATGTGCTGTTATTCATGTTGAAAAGACCCTCAGAAAGAACATAAAGCCGTCCAGTTTCTCCCGGAGTTGCCGGTAATTTGTTTGGGGAGGGCACATCGTTCATGTCGTTGCACGAACAGACCAGCATTGAAACGGACAAAAGGATGTAGAAGATATTTTTCATTTAGATAAAGAAGAAATTCAGCTATGATTCGACTCTGCAAAAATAATCTTTATTTCCGGATATTGGGATGAAAACAAAATCTGTTTTTTAAATAATTGAAATTCTGATATTGAAAAGTATTCTAGCGATTTATGCTTTCTTTCGATATTGCATTTTTATTCTATCATGTTTTTTTTGTACTTTTGCACTGAATACAAAAAAGAATAAAATTACGAATGAATAATATCCGCAATTTTTGCATCATCGCCCATATCGACCACGGGAAAAGTACTTTAGCCGACCGCCTTCTTGAATTTACCAATACCGTTGCCGGAAAAGAAATGCAGGCTCAGGTTCTTGATAACATGGATCTGGAACGTGAACGTGGAATCACCATTAAAAGCCACGCCATACAAATGAGTTATCGGCTGAACGGGGAAGAGTATGTTTTAAATTTAATAGATACTCCGGGACACGTCGATTTCTCGTATGAAGTTTCACGATCCATTGCCGCCTGTGAAGGTGCCCTGCTGATCGTCGATGCTACACAAGGTATTCAGGCCCAGACAATCTCCAATCTGTATATGGCTATTGAGCATGATCTGGAAATTATTCCGGTGATGAATAAAATGGACATGGATAATGCTATGCCTGAAGAAGTCGAGGATCAGATTGTTGATTTGCTGGGATGTAAACACGAGGAAATTATCCGTGCCAGCGGTAAAACAGGTCTGGGAATTGAAGAGATTCTGGAAGCTATCGTAAACCGCATTCCTTCTCCGACCGGGGATCCGGAAGCACCTTTGCAATGTTTGATTTTCGATTCGGTTTTTAATTCCTTCCGCGGGATTATTGCTTATTTTAAAATCATCAACGGTACAATTAATAAAGGAGATTCTGTGAAGTTTGTAAATACTCAAAAGGAATATTTTGCAGATGAAATCGGAGTCCTGAAACTGGAGATGTTTCCAACCAAATCCCTGAGTGCCGGCAATGTGGGTTATATTATTTCCGGGGTGAAAACATCGAAAGAAGTAAAAGTCGGTGATACAATCACTCACGTAAAGCGTCCATGTACCGGAGCTATCGCTGGTTTTGAGGAAGTAAAACCCATGGTTTTTGCAGGACTTTACCCCATCGATACCGAAGATTTTGAAGACTTACGTTCTTCTATTGAAAAACTACAACTGAATGATGCATCGCTCACATTCGAAGCCGAATCGTCTGTAGCCTTAGGCTTTGGTTTCCGTTGCGGTTTTCTGGGTATGTTGCACATGGAAATTATTCAGGAACGACTCGACCGTGAGTTTGATATGAATGTTATTACAACCGTACCCAATGTTTCGTACAAAGTAGTTACCAATAAGGGTGATTTGATTGAAGTGCATAATCCTTCGGGATTGCCGGATATTATGGCTATCGACCGAATTGAAGAACCATTTATTCGTGCTTCCATTATTACCCGCACCGATTATATCGGACAAATAATGACCCTTTGTCTTGGGAAACGGGGAGAACTGGTAAAACAAAACTATATTTCGGGGAACCGGATGGAACTGATTTACGATTTGCCGCTTGGTGAGATAGTATTTGATTTCTACGACCGCTTAAAAAGTATTTCGAAAGGCTATGCCTCTTTCGATTATCATATGAATGGTTTCCGCCCCTCCAAATTGGTTAAACTGGATATTTTACTTAACGGTGAACCGGTTGACGCACTTTCGTGTTTGATTCACGTCGACAATGCCGTACCTCTTGGTAAGCGCATGTGCGAAAAGTTGAAAGAACTCATCCCGCGCCAACAATATGATGTTGCCGTTCAGGCAGCTATTGGTGCCAAAATTATTTCAAGGGAAACTATAAAAGCTGTTCGAAAGGATGTGACCGCAAAATGTTATGGCGGTGATATTTCCCGTAAACGAAAGTTGCTGGAAAAGCAGAAAAAAGGGAAAAAGAAAATGAAACAAATAGGGAATGTGGAAGTACCGCAGAAAGCCTTTTTGGAAGTACTTAAACTGGATTAAAGATTACCCCCGACCCCTAAAGGGGGGATATTAAAATAAATAAAAAATCAAGTTTAACAAGGCATTTTCCCCTTTAGGGGCTAGGGGTAATTTTTATTACAATATGATAACAATCCTACTTACAATTTTTGGTGTCGGTTATATGGCCATCGCACTCGAAAATACGATCAAAATCAATAAAACTGCTTCTGCACTTATTACCGGTGTGTTGTGTTGGGTGGCATACATCTCATTTATGCCCGATAAAGCGCTGGTTGATGGTATCCTGCTCGAGCATTTGGGAGGTATCTCAAGCATACTTTTCTTCTTAATGGGCGCCATGACTATTGTCGAACTGATTGACGCTCATAATGGATTTGAGATAATTACCGACCTGATTACCAAAACAAACAAGCGGACATTAATATGGATAGTCGGTATAATGACTTTCTTTTTATCGGCTGCTCTGGATAATCTGACCACCACCATCGTGATGATTTCTCTTTTACGGAAACTGATAAAAAGCCATAACGACAGATTGCTGTTTGTAGGGATTGTCGTTATTGCAGCGAATGCAGGCGGTGCATGGAGTCCAATCGGTGACGTTACAACGACTATGCTTTGGATAGGTGGGCAAATTTCAGCTTCCAGTATCGTAATGAAACTTTTCATACCAAGTTTGATTGCCCTGACTATTCCATTGATTGCCGTTTCGTTTCAATTAAAAGGAAATGTTGAACGTCCCTCAACAAAAAAAGAATCAGGAGTTATAATTGCAAAAAGAAGTCAACAAAAAGTGATATTTTTTTTAGGGATTCTTGCTTTGTTGATGGTCCCTGTATTTAAAACCTATACGCATCTTCCTCCTTTTATGGGTATGATGCTGGGTTTGTCTCTTTTATGGATCGTAACAGAAATCATGCATGGTGCCGGCTTACACGAAAATAAAAAACACTTTTCGATAGGAAGTGCCTTGCATCGGATTGATACGGCAAGCATCCTCTTTTTTCTCGGTATTCTTTTGGCTGTTGCCGCTTTAGAATCAGCTCATATACTTGAAACGATGGCTCAGTGGTTAACCGATACAATCGGGAACTTAAGTGCGATCATTATGTCTATCGGGTTGGTTTCGTCGGTAGTTGACAATGTTCCTTTGGTGGCGGCCACACAAGGTATGTACAGTCTGACTCAATATCCGATGGATAATTATTTATGGGAATTCCTTGCATACTGTGCCGGTACGGGCGGGAGTATTTTAATTATCGGTTCTGCAGCCGGAGTAGCAGCCATGGGAATGGAAAAGATAGACTTCTTCTGGTATATTAAAAAAATCAGTTGGTTGGCTTTGTTGGGCTATTTTGCCGGATCATTTGCATATATGTTGATTGAAAGGTTGTTCTTCATGTAAGTTGACTTATTATAAGCATTACAATATCGGTTTATTCACAATAATTTTAAAAAAAGTAAAAACGGGTTTTGTAACGCAAAATTAAATTGTACTTTTGCCACTCGAATTTGTAAAAAATAAATAATAATACAAAACGCTATAAATTATGCCAAAGTTATTTGGACACATTTCGCAAATCATTGGTCCTGTTGTGGATGTTTTTTTTGATTTAAGTGAAAAAGATGAACATAAGTTACCGGCTATTCATGATGCACTCAGCATCGACCGGGGAGATGGGAAACAACTTATTGTTGAAATTCAGCAACATATTGGTGAAAATACCGTACGTACCGTGGCTATGGATTCTACCGATGGGCTTCGTCGTGGATTGAAAGCTACAGTCTTGGGTTCACCAATAACAATGCCGGTAGGCGATCAGGTTAAAGGTCGTTTGATGAATGTGATTGGTGAATCTATTGACGGGATGAAACCCCTTGATAAAAAAGGATCTTACCCGATTCATCGTGAACCACCTAAATTTGAGGATTTGACCGTTAGCGAAAGTGTTCTTTTTACCGGTATTAAAGTGATTGATTTGCTCGAACCTTATTCGAAAGGTGGAAAGATCGGATTGTTTGGAGGTGCAGGTGTGGGTAAAACGGTTCTTATTATGGAACTTATCAACAACATAGCTAAAGGACATAATGGATTTTCTGTTTTCGCGGGTGTTGGTGAACGTACGCGTGAAGGAAACGATTTGCTTCGCGAAATGATTGACTCAGGTGTTATCCGTTATGGTGAAGAATTTAAAAAAGGAATGGATGAAGGTAACTGGGATTTATCAAAAATAGATTATTCGGAAGTAGAAAAATCACAGGCTACCTTGATTTTCGGACAAATGAACGAACCCCCGGGAGCACGTTCTTCGGTTGCCTTATCGGGATTGACGGTTGCCGAATCGTTCCGTGATGCTGAAGGTGGCGGTAGCGATATCTTATTTTTTATTGATAATATTTTCCGTTTTACTCAGGCAGGATCTGAAGTTTCGGCCTTACTCGGACGTATGCCTTCGGCAGTAGGTTATCAACCTACACTGGCAACTGAAATGGGAACCATGCAGGAACGGATTGCTTCTACGAAAAACGGATCCATTACTTCTGTTCAGGCAGTATATGTACCGGCCGATGACTTAACCGACCCGGCTCCGGCAACAACATTCTCGCATCTGGATGCCACAACGGTATTAAGTCGTAAAATTACCGAGTTGGGTATTTTCCCGGCTGTTGATCCGTTGGAATCGACTTCAAGGATTCTTAATCCGCAAATTGTCGGACAAGAACATTATGATACGGCTGAACGGGTAAAACAAATTTTACAACGGAACAAAGAATTGCAGGATATTATTTCCATTTTGGGAATGGAGGAATTGTCAGACGAGGACCGGATTACAGTAACACGTGCCCGTAAAGTGCAACGTTTCCTTTCGCAACCGATGTATATGGCATCACAGTTCACCGGTCTGCCGGGTGTGATGGTTCCGATAGAAGAAACCATTCGCGGTTTCAAAATGATTTTGGATGGTGAACTCGATAATATTCCGGAAATGGCTTTCTTAAGTGTCGGAACTATTGATGAAGCTATTGCCAAAGGAAATAAATTAATTGCACAGTCGAAAAAGTAAGTTTTTTATTTACAATTTTATCATTTACCATTTACAATTGCAAAGTGATAAATTATAGTTTTTCAGACTATTATTGTGTAATCAGTTAGTGTAACCAGTTAATATAATCTATATAACCGGCTAATCAGCAAAATAATGAAATTAGAAATAATAACTCCCGAGCAAATTTATTTTACAGGCGAAGTGACTACGGTTACTTTACCCGGTACAATCGGTTCATTTACCGTTTGGGAAAATCATGCTCCTCTTATTTCTTCGTTGAAGGACGGACTGCTTTCCTACGAAGGGAAAGATGGTAAAAAGGAGATGAACATAGATGGTGGCTTTGTTGAAGTGTGTAATAATCTGGTTACGGTTTGCTTAGAGATAATATAATGCCTGAAAAATCAACGAATACAATTCTTCCCCTGTTTACACTGCTTATGCTTGTGTTGGGTTGGAGTGGCTGGATAGCATTGAGACAACTTTATCCGGTAATGGATTTGGGTTGGTATCTTTTTTTACCGGGTTCCTTCTTTGTGATGGGATGTGTGTTGATTCTTATACTCGAAAAAGTAAATAAGGAAAACCCAAGGCGGTTAGTGAATATTTACATGATGCTGAAATTATCGAAACTTGTTATTGCTTTATCCATAATACTCCTTTATTATTTTATAGTAAAAGAAAATATGGGATTGTTTTTAATCGTGTTTGGAATTTATTATGCTGTATACCTGTTAGTAGAACTCTATGTTTTCTATATAACCGAGAAGAAAATTAAACAGAATAAATGAGAAGATTAAAGAAAATATTGCTTGTTCTGGTATTGCTTATCACTGTTTGCGGGCTGAATGCTTACGCGAATGAACCGGCTGCAAACAAAGAACCGAAAGAGGAAGAGTTCAATGTAAGGGAATTTATCCTGGAACATATTTCCGATTCTTATGTATGGCATCTTACCAAAATAGGCGATCATGAAATTTCCATTCCGTTGCCGGTCATTGTTTACAGTCAGCTTTCGGGATGGCATGTTTTTATGGCAACTGAAATCATGGAAGGTGAGACAAAGGATGGACTTTTTATTGCCACCGAAGGTAAATACAAGGGGAAAATTGTAGAAGCCGATAGTCTGGGCAACGAAACGAGACCTTTTGATATTTCCATAACCAAAAATGTTTTCGCTTTATTATTCAGCAGTCTCCTGCTTATACTTATAATTATGGGAGTGGCCCGTTCGTATAAGAAAAAACCAATGGAATCCAAAAAAGGATTTGTCGGATTTATGGAGATGTTTATCATGAATATTAATGACGATGTCATTAAACCCTGTGTGGGGAAGGATTATAAAAAGTACGCTCCATATCTGCTGACCGTCTTTTTCTTTGTCTTTATCAATAATACCCTGGGATTAGTGCCGATATTTCCGGGTGGAGCCAATCTTACGGGGAATATTGCCATCACTTTCGTACTGGCATTACTGACATTTTTGATTGTCAACATTTCGGGATCAAAAGAATACTGGCGCGAAATTTTATGGCCGGATGTACCACTCTGGTTGAAAGCTCCGGTGCCTTTGATGCCGGTAATTGAAATTGTCGGGATCTTTTCGAAGTCCTTTGCATTGATGATTCGTCTTTTTGCCAATATGTTGGCAGGACACTCAATTGTGCTCGGATTAACCGCATTAATCTTTGTAACGGTAAAAATGGGACCGGTGATGAATACCAGCATGACGGTGGTTTCATTCGTATTCAGTATTTTTATCGGTTTTGTAGAAATACTGGTTGCCTATATTCAGGCCTATATTTTCACCATGTTATCGGCGGTGTTTATCGGGCTGGCGCGGGTAGAACCCCATCACAAAAAAGAAATTGAAGAAACGAAGCACTCATAACCCCAGAGGGATTTTAAGGCTTGTTTCATTGGAGATTAAAGAGAACAGAGAATAAAATATAAAATAAATAAATATCAACTTGGTCTTAAAACCTTTTTGGGTTTTGGGTCATAAAAAAACAAAACATTATGTTACTAACAATTTTATTACAAGCAGCTGCAGGTGCAGGATTGGCAAAATTAGGTGCAGGAATCGGTGCAGGACTTGCAGCCATTGGTGCAGGTATTGGTATTGGAAATATTGGTGGATCCGCTATGGAAGGCATAGCCCGTCAACCGGAAGCTTCTTCCGATATTCGTATGAATATGATTATCGCTGCTGCTCTTGTTGATGCTGTTGCCTTGTTTGCTATTGTAGTTTGCGGTTTTATTCTTTAAGAGAAACAGTTTCCGGGACAAAGTATAATTGTCCTGAACTTGTTTATTACGTTGGATATGCAATTTTGACATCTGAAACAGATGCTAAATTGTAAATTACTAAATTGTAAATTGTAAATTCTTATGTCGTTACTATTACCTGAATCGGGTTTATTGTTTTGGATGGTACTGTCCTTCGGTACAGTGGTTTTTATCCTGACAAAATACGGATTTCCAGTCATTGTCAAAATGGTGGAGGACCGGAAGAACTACATTGATGAGTCCTTGCTGATTGCCAAAAAAGCTTACGAGCAAATGGAAAAGCTGAAAGCCGATGGTGAAGCTATTGTGGATCAAGCGCGTCGTGAACAGGTGAAAATCCTTAACGATGCAACCAAAATACGCGATTTATTGATTAATGATGCCAAAGAAAAAGCACAACTGGAAGGTTATAAACTGATTGAAGAAGCGAAAAAACAGATTCTGATTGAAAAAGAAGATGCTATTCGCGATATTCGTCGTCAGGTGGCCGAACTATCCGTTGATATTGCCGAAAAAGTACTTCGCGGAAGACTGGAAAAGAAAGAAGAGCAAATGGATATGATCAACCGTTTGCTGGATGAAATCAACATTTCAAAATCGTAATTAACCATGAATAATGGACTTATAGCGGCGCGATATGCTACTGCCTTATTGGAATATGCCAATAAGAATAGTTCCATCGATCGTGTTTATACAGAAGCAAAAGCAGTTACAAAAAGCTACTTTCAATTCAATGAGCTGCGGACGGTTCTTAATAATCCCGTACTGGCCAGGGCTGAGAAACGGAAGATTATTTTGATGGCTGCCGGCGGACAAACCGGTCCGCAATTCGAACGGTTTATCGATATGCTTCTGGAAAATAACCGTGAAGAACATTTACCGGATATTATGTTGAAATACGTTGATTTGTACAGGAAGCAGATGAATATCCATTCCGGTAAACTGACTACTGCAACCAGCATTGAAACGACGGTTGAAAAACGGCTTATGGCTCTTATGGAACAGAAAACGGGCGGAACGGTGGAACTTGAAAAAATAGTTGATCCCACCATCCTGGGCGGTTTTATGTTCGAAGTTGATTTTGAACGGTGGGATGCAAGTCTTTCCGGACAACTCAGAAGAATTAAAAGTGAATACATTGAACAAAATAAAAGAAGCATGTAGATATTTACAATTTATTCATGTACCATTTACCATTTGAATGCTCTGATACTGGCATTTATATGGGAACTGAACAGAAATTGTAAATTGTAAATGAAATAATAGTAAATTAATATAAGATGTCTGATAATATAAAGGTAAGCGAAGTTTCCGAAATGCTTAGGATGCAACTCGAAGGGATTGATACCAGCGTTCAGTTTGATGAAGTAGGTAGCGTTCTCCAGGTGAGTGATGGTGTGGTTCGTATCTACGGTCTGAGAAACGCTGAATCCAACGAATTACTGGAATTTGAGAACGGTATTAAAGCCATCGTTATGAACCTCGAAGAGGATAACGTTGGTGCGGTTTTGCTCGGACCAAGCAGCATGGTAAAAGAAGGCGATACGGTTAAACGTACCAAACGTGTAGCTTCCATCGAAGTAAGTGAATCCATGCTTGGACGTGTAATCAATCCGCTGGGTGAACCCCTGGATGGAAAAGGAAAGATCAGCGGTAAAACCCTTGAAATGCCTTTGGAACGAAAAGCTCCCGGAGTAATTTACAGACAACCGGTAAATCAACCTTTGCAAACCGGTTTGAAATCGGTGGATGCCATGATACCTATCGGACGCGGGCAACGTGAGTTGATTATTGGTGACCGTCAAACCGGTAAAACAAGTATTGCCATTGATGCCATTATCAACCAACGAAGTAATTATGATGCCGGCGATCCTGTCTATTGTATTTATGTAGCTATCGGACAAAAAGGTTCTACGGTAGCTTCTATCGTAAATACTTTGCAATTAGCCGGTGCCATGGAATATACGGTAGTGGTTGCAGCCAATGCAGCCGAACCTGCCGCTTTACAATATTTTGCTCCTTTTGCCGGTGCTGCCATCGGTGAATATTTCAGAGATACCGGTCGTCATGCCCTGGTTGTGTACGACGATTTATCTAAACAAGCGGTTGCATATCGTGAAGTTTCCCTGATTCTGCGTCGTCCTTCCGGACGTGAAGCATATCCGGGTGATATTTTCTATTTACATTCACGCTTACTTGAACGTGCTGCCCGCGTTATTTCACAACAGGAAGTGGCGGAAAAAATGAACGATTTACCCGAATGCCTCAAAGGATTGGTTAAAGGAGGCGGTTCGCTTACTGCTTTACCGATTATCGAAACACAGGCCGGTGACGTTTCGGCTTATATTCCTACGAATGTAATTTCCATTACCGACGGTCAGATATTCCTCGATACCGACTTGTTTAATCAGGGAAACCGTCCGGCTATCAACGTGGGTATTTCGGTTTCGCGTGTAGGTGGAACAGCTCAGGTAAAGGCCATGAAGAAAGTGGCAGGTACCTTGAAAATGGATCAGGCACAGTTCCGCGAACTGGAAGCCTTTACCAAATTTGGTGGCGATATGGATCCGGTAACGGCTATGACCATCGATAAAGGACAAAAAAATACCCGTCTGTTGGTACAGGCACTTCACGAACCTATGGCTGTTGAGAAACAAATTGCCGTGTTGTATTGCGGTACAAACGGTTTGTTGTCCAAGGTTTCGATAGATAAAGTTCAGGACTTTGAAAAAGAATTTTTAATGGTACTGGAATTGTCGCATCAGGCCGATGTGTTGGATGTACTTAAGACAGGCGTAATTAACGACGATGTAACGGCTATTATCGAGAAAGTGGCTGCCGAAGTTGCCAAACGCGTCTCGGTAAAATAGTTAGTAGTTTATAGTTAGTAGTTTATAGTTTATAGTTAGTCGTAAACTTTAGACAGTTTTCAGCAGGCAGTTAGTATATAGTATTTTTTTACAAATTATATCTTTCAATTGTAATCCTGATAGAACAGGGAATAAATTGTAAATTGTAAATAAATAAATTGTAAATTTTAAAGATGGCTTCATTAAAGGAAATAAAATCACGTATTCAGTCGGTAAAGTCGACGCAGAAGATCACATCGGCTATGAAGATGGTTTCTTCCGCCAAACTGCGTAAGGCTCAAAAGACGATAGAAAGTTTTTTACCCTATGAACAACGACTGAACCGGATGCTAAACGATTTTCTTGGAGGAGGAGAGGATATTACTTCTGTCTACGCGGAAGCACGTGAACTAAAACGTGTGGCCATCGTG
>JAQTOL010000060.1 GCA_028748945.1 Paludibacter sp. | reverse complement strand
CGAAAATTCTTATCGACATCTTGAATATTCTTATCGCTTTTCCGAATATTCTTATCAACATCTTGAATATTCTTATCGACATCTTGAATATTCTTATCGACATCTTGAATATTCTTATCGACATCTTGAATATTCTTATCGACATCTCCAAGATGTTGATTGCTTTTTTCCTGATGTTGATAAACATCTTCGGGATGTTGATTGCTTTTTCCTGTTTGTTGTCTTAATATGTAAATCCCAGCTTTGTCAATCCGGATTGTACGTCAGTATTTTGCATAAACAAATTCCATAACAATCCGGTCCGGTAATTTTCAATCATAACCACTATTGGGCCCTGGTCAATGGCCAGATACGAATCGGCAAACCAGTGTTTGTTCAGGCAGAATGCATCTTTAAAACCATAATTACCCCAGATTTTGTCGCCAAGCGTATAATAAAAGAAATGCAAAGCACGCATGCTTTCCACAGGTGTATAAGGAAAAGAGGATAGTGCAGCCGTCGGAGCAATGACCCCTACATCGTTAGTTGGCGATGAAGCGGTATAGCTGTTAGGAATATCGCTGGCTGTCAATCCCCAGCAATTGGGTCCGTAACCATAGTTTCCCCGAGGATTGGCAACACAATACTGATAATTGATTTGTGCATGTGCCGTATTTTGTTGCCAATAGTTGGCATATGCATCCGATAGATGAGTAGGGTTTAAGCCCAGAAAAGAGTAATGAGCAAAGAACATGGGTCCGCCTTTGTCTTCGCCAAGCGGGAGCGTAATGCCATAAAAAGTTTTGCCGTTTTTCATCGCACCGTTGCGTGCCCAACCTTCATCGTAAACCGATTTGGTTATGGGGTGAGTTGGCGATGAGGCTGCCAAAACATAAATAATCAACCCTTCGTTCCAACCGGTAACGGGCATATTCATATCCCAGCCGTAGGTTGGCGACCAATGCCAGTAGAGTTTTTGTTGTCCGTTTTGCTGAAACCAGTTCCATTCCACGTTTTCCCACAGGGTTTCAATATTAGCACAAAGGGCTTTTTCGTCCGTATTTCCATTTTTAAAATAGGATTGCACGGTAAGTAAACCCTGCATAAAAAATGCAGTTTCCACCAAATCGGCTCCATTGTCTTTTGTGCCAAACGGGATTACTTTACCGGTGGTGCCGTTCATCCAGTGCGGGAATGCCCCGTGAAATTTATCGGTAGTGGGAAGGCTCAGGAAGTTGACAATTTTATTCATGCGGTCGAGCCCTTCGGCACGGGTAATAAATCCCCGTTCGATAGCCACCGGAATTCCCATAATACCAAAGCCCGTACCTCCTAATGTAACAATATCGCCTGAATTATATCTTTCGCGGGCAAGGCCTGATGTTGGATGGGCGTAATTCCAGAAATAATCAAAAGTCTTTTTCTGAACCAGAGTCAACAAACTATCGTCGGAAATAACGGGAAATTTGGGAGTTGGATCTAATACAGTAACAAATGAATACTCGTATGGATCAATAAGTTTCACACCTAGATTTTCGCCATCAAGAAGAAATACTTTATAGGATGTATAATAGTTTAATCGTTTCCGAACTTTAAAAGTAAGTGTTTTTGGATTGTTTTCGGGGAGGAGAATAAAGCTTGTATCAATCCCATTATCAATATATATTTTGTTCGGATCAATTTTACTTCGATTAATTTCTGTTGAAAATGTGATACTAATCACTACCGAATCTACCGGAACTTCAAACGCACTTCCACTGTTGGAAACCTGTAAACTATTAATAGTTACTGTCTCTACGTAAGCATTTGTCAATTGAGGTTCAGGAACGACTTTACATGAACAAAACAATACTAAAATTGGGATGTAAAAGATCGATTGAATTTTCATCACAGAAATTATTTAGTAGAAAAATACAGGGAGAATGAACGAACATCCTCCCTGCAATTGAATATTAAACTTTTTAGTTTATTACAGTTATTTCTGCATCATACAGAGCTTTCGCTTCTGTAGCAGTTAATGCTTTGTCATAGATACGGAACTCGTCCAATTGACCTTTGAAAGGAGAAGCCCAATCGTCAGTTTGCAAAGCAGTACCTTTAAGACGTTCAGCCCATGCTCCAATAGCCAAATTTTCTGCATTTACAAATTTCAAGTCACCCAGCGGAATAGTTTTTTCTGCATCTTGCCATCTTTTAACCCCTGTATATTCAGTACCATCAAAAGCTGTTACAAGAGTACCATTTACATAGGCATGATATTCGGAAGTTGTGTTGTCATAAGTACAAATAATATGTCTCCATTGTGGCAGTGTTGCATTTAGAAACCATCCACTTCCACGTTGTCCTTTATTTGCAGTAGCATCATCTTTCCAGAAATAACAATCCATTTCCGCAAAATCTCTATCTTTTTCAGTAGTGGATGCAGGCCAGTTTCTATGTTGTAAAAAGAAGAGGTTACCCCAAACCCAATCACCTGTTCCATCAATTTGAAATAGCATTTGTTCGGGTGCATCTGTTGTTTCTGTTGTATTTGGGATCATTTTTGTCCACATAGAGAAACTAAATGCTTTAAGGTTTTTGAGTTTACTATTTGCTGGCAAATTATAAAGTAATCCAGACTTTAATCCATCAGAATTACCTTGAAAACCTTTACCGCGACGACCTTCTGTAAATGTAACAGTTGTAGTAGCAGTATTGCTAGGTGTTAAATTACCAATTTTATCTACTCCATCAGTATCAAACGGAAAATAAGCTACTAAATTTGCTGTTGCAATAGTACTTGGATCTGTCTTTCCTGCATAAGGATCCGGTTCAGCTGTTTTACAAGAAGTAAATGATACGCCCATAAATAAGGCAACTACAGCGATTCCGCTGAGAAAATTAATTTTTTTCATACTGTTTGTTTTTAATGATTTTTAAATTTAATAAAGTTAGTTTTGAGAATAAATAACTGATTAGCTTTTGTTAATAATTTGGATTTTGTGTTAAGTTAGTATTAAGAAGCATTTGTGCTGTTGGTATAGGGAAAACATTATTTTTGGGAGCTGTAAATCCTTTGCTTGCCAAAACGGTAGCTGCTTGTCCCGTGCGAACCAAATCAAAGAAACGGTCTTCCTCCATTGCAAATTCAGCGCGTCGTTCGTCCCAAACATCCTGTAAAGAAACTGTATTTAGCAGGGGAAGTTTTACCCGGTCACGAACTTTATTTACAGCCGAAAGAGCTGTAAAACCGCTTGTATTACCGGTTGTCGCACCATTTACTTTTGCTTCGGCAAACATAAGCAGAACATCCGGGTAACGGATAATATGCACGTTTTGGTCAAAGCCGTATCCGTTATAACTCCACTTATTGGAAGCGGAAGGCGTATAAACTTTTCCATTATAAACCGGGTTGGTACAAGCCATTTTTATACTATCACCTTCGGGAGTCTTCGTTCCACGATATAAGAAAGTGGTCAGTGCCCGAACCGAATCATGACGGGCGGTAAAGAAATTAATCAGATCTGAACTTGGTGTGCAGAAACCCCAGCCCTGCATATTTCCGGGAGCATTACCACGGGGGCCCTGCACATAAGCATATTCCAGATAAGTCTGATCTCCGCTTGATTTTCCCAGGGTAGAACTTTGAATTTCGAACAAAGATTCTTCGCTGTTTTTTCCATCCAATGAAAATTCTTTCCTGAAATTAGGTACCAAATCAAAACGACCTGAGCTCATAATGCGGTCAGTCAGGGAAGCTACCGAATCCCATTCACTTCTGTACAAATAAACTTTGGCAAGAATAGCCATGGCTGTATATTTAGATATTCTTCCGGCCCAATTAGCAGAATACGATTCCGGTAAAACAGCAATTGCTTCGTGCAAATCTTTTTCAATAAACCGATAAACAGAATCGGTAGATTCTTGCATCTTCACTGCTAATTCATCTGAAGTCAATGATTTATCAATAATTGGGACACGTCCAAAAAGACGAACCAGATTGAAATAGGCATAAGCCCGAATGGTTTTAGCTTCGCCGGCACATTGCTGAGTATATAATTTGTCACCTGCATTTAAAAGTGCAGCATCAAACAAAGGCATTTGATAAAGGGCATTATTGGCTCCACTTACCACATTGAAATTTCCGGTCCATAATTCATTTAATAATGTGTTAGTGGGATCGAAGGTAAATTTGTCCAGTTGTTCCATGGTTGGATTATCTTCGGGGGAACTGCCTTTATCTGCATTATCGGAAGTAACTTCAAATGCACCGATATAAGCAAATGCGTGGACACTACCCGACCTCATTGTTGCATAAGCAGCACTGATCGGAAGAAATACATTTTCAGGTTTGGTATAATCCATTCCTGTTGCCGGTACTGTCGCTTCAGGACGGATATCGAGAAAATCGCTACAGCCTGCTAATAAAAAAATGCTCAAAACAGCTAATAATATTTTGTTTTTCATAATGTTAGTATTTTATAGATTCAATTTTAAACCGACACTGTAAACTGCCTGCATGGGATAAACATTCGTGTCAACCCCATTGCTGATAGGCGAACCGCTAACTTCGGGTGAAAAACCGTTATAGGAGAAATAAGTGAACGGTCGTTGTGCAGAAGCATAAACCCTCAGATTCTTCATTCCCAATACTTTGTCAAAAGTATATCCAATCTGTATGTTTTGAATCCGAACATAGGATCCGTCTTCTACAAAGAAACTGTTGGCTTGTTGTATAAACGAAGTATTATAGGCTGCTGCTGAAGGATATTTTGTGGAATGGTTGGTTGATGTCCAGGCATTCTGATAAAAATTCAGATCGTAATTTGCATCGGCAAAAACATCCCGGTTCATACGCTTAGCATTCAGAATTTTGTTTCCAAATTGCCCCTGAATCGTTACGCTCACGTCCAACTGTTTATAATTCAATCCAAAGTCAACTCCGGAAGTAAGCCAGGGTATGGCACTTCCAAGAAAGACTTTGTCTTTTTCGTCAATCACATTATCGCCGTTTTGATCTTTGTATTTAAAATAGCCGGCATCTTTTATGGTCTGACTTACCGGATCACGCAAGGCTTCCGATTCGCTGGCATAAACACCGGCAATATCATAGCCAAAAAACGATCCGATTGGATAACCGACTTTTGTTTGAGTGGCATAGTTTCCACGAATCAAAGCACCTGGAATAGGGGTACTACGTCCATTTAGTGCCAACACTTTATTGACAATGGTTGTTGCATTGAAACCAATATTGTAGGATAAATCATTATTAATCTTCTCAGTCCAATTCAGATTCAGTTCAATTCCCTGATTTTGTACCGAACCATTATTAGTTAATAATTCGGCCACGCCCCCACCTGTAGCTATTGGTGCAGAAAATACAACGTTATTCGTTATCCGGTTATAATAATCCAGTGATCCATTCAGTTTTTGATTTACAATACTGAAATCGAAACCGAAATCAAATTCATTTACAACTTCCCATTTCAAAAAACTTTGCACTACCGTCTGAGCTCCAACTCCGGTTACCAGGGTATTTCCAAAAATGGCTGAACTGCCGGCTCCTGTTGTTCCTAATGTAACCGATGAATTTGCAGGGATATTATCATTTCCCAACATTCCGTAGCTGGCACGGGCTTTTAAATATTGAAAGAAACTTTGATTTTTCATAAACTCTTCGCCGGTCATAATCCACCCTAAACCAATAGAAGGGAAATAACCCCATTTATCCTGATATTTTGAACTTCCATCGGCACGAAAAGTAACAGTAGCTAAATAACGGTCGTTGAAATTGTATGTTCCCCGGGTAAAGAATGAAAGTCCGTTATACCTGTAAGCACCATCATTTGCATACCGGTTATCAAATGAACCGGTTGTCAAATAAATGGATTGATCATCAAAGCCCGGTACATTAATAGCAGTTCCGGTTAATGAGGATTGCTTTTCTATACGTGTGGATTGGCCCAACAATATGTTGAAACTGTGTTGACCAATTTTATCGGTGTATGTAAGCAGGTTATCGATAATTTGTTTCGTCGTCAGACTGAATGTTTTGCTCAAATTTGAATTCATAACACCTTGTGATCCTCCTACATTGAATTGTGGTGTATAGTTTTGTGATTTATAGAAAACGTAATTCAAGTTATAGGATGATTTGAATTTTAATTTAGGACTCAGCGTAAACTCGGCAAAAGTCGAGAAAATTAAATTCATTCCATCTTCTTTGTTATTATTATAATAGGCTGAAGCTAACGGATTGCCGTACTGATTACCAAAACCGTATTGTTGAGGTGATCCGAAATTTACAGGATATGCAGCCGTATTTGCATCATCGTAAGGGCTGTAAACCGGTGGATTGATAAAAGCCTGGAAAAAAGCATCATTATTAGGTATATTTCTGGTGTAATTTGAAATTACTGTATTAAATCCCATTTTCAGCCAATCGGTTACGTTTTGATCCAAACGTGCCCTGAAGTTGTAACGTTCATAATCATTGACTGCATTCATGATGCCTTCCTGATAGAAATAGTTACCTCCAAATGAATAGTTCGTTTTTTCAGTTGCACCCGAAATATCCAGAGAATGACTATGTGTTAAAGCCGGACGAACCAACTGACTATACCAATCGGTTGAAGTAGGATAATTTGCAGCAACCTTGGGAACATAACCGGTAATGCTGGCATTCGCATCATTCAACATTTGTACGTATTGATCTTTATTAGCCAGTTTCATAATATTGACAGGGATCTGATAACCCACATATCCATCGTAGCTAACATTGATTTGATCCATTTTGCCTTTTTTAGTGGTAACCAGCACAACTCCGTTGGCTGCACGAACACCATAGATGGCAGCCGCCGAAGCATCTTTCAGTACTGTAAGATCTTCTATATCTCCACTACTCAAAAAGTTGATATTATCCACAAAAACACCATCAACAATATAAAGCGGATTGCCGTAATCGCCTATTGATCCCAAACCCCGAATCTTTACATCGGGAGCCTGCCCCGGGACGCCACTATTAACAATTTGTACACCTGACATTTTTCCCTGCATGGCTGACATTGGATTGGAAGTCAGCTGTTTTGTTAAATCACTTCCTTTGACGGTAGAAATAGGCGCGGTCATATCTTTCACTTTTTGGGTACCGTAACCCACTACCACCACCTCATCCAACAACTCCGTATTCGAAACCAATTGAATCCGCAAAGGAGCTTCATTGCTCACCACCACTTCCTGACTGATATATCCCAGATAGGACATGATTAAAACGGATCCCTGTGGAACGGATAGTGAAAACGCTCCATCTAAATTTGTGACTGTTCCGTTGGTTGTTCCTTTTTGAACGACATTGGCACCAATCAAAGTCTCACCTGTTTTTTTATCGACAATAACTCCATTCACTCTCAGGTTCTGAGCCAGAAGAGTTCCGGTGCTCACAAAAACAGCCAATAATAAATAAATAATCTTTTTTCTCATGATATTGTGATTTAACGGTTATTCTATTTGTAATCAGTTAAATGGTTTCTTAGTTAAATAGTTGATTCGTTATTTGGTTGATTAATCTTAAATCCAAGTTTATGCAAACCTTTGCTTATTTCAGGATTGCTCATAAATAATTTCCAGAGTAATCCGCTTCGATAATTTTCTATCATTACAGCAATGGGTCCCTGGTCGATGGCTAAATAACTGTGAACAACTTGTTGTCCTTCCACTAATCCGGAATTAAAAGCATCATAAAAACCATATTTCCCAAACAATTGATTTCCTTTATCTAAATAGAAATGATGCAACGCCTCCATGGAAGCCTGTGCTGTATAAACTATCGATGAGATTGCAGCCGTGGGTGAAATGGTGCCATTTTCATCGTTGGTACCCGGTTGGTGTGAAGTATAACCTGCAATCGGATCGTCCGATGAAGTAAAGCCCCAACAATTTGCTCCGTAACCTACCTGTTTTTTGGGATTATCGATAGCATACGCTCTTTGAATCAGGGCATGCGCGCGGTTTTGTTCAAAATAATTTGTGTACTTGTCAGTCAATCCATTCGGATTCAGTCCTAAAAATGAATAATGTGTAAAAAACAGCGGACCGCCATACTCCATTCCCAAATTCAGTTTTATTCCGTAATAACTTTTCCCGTTCAAATAATAACTTGATTTAGTATAACAATTCTCATATACAGAACGTTCAATCGGAAAGGTTGGTGAAGAGGCCGCAAGTACATACGTTATCATCGTTTCATCATATCCTGATATCCTGTGATTAATTTTAAACCCGTAATTTTTCGACCAATGCCAATAGAGTGAATTGTCAGATCCCTGAGTATACCAGTTCCATTCTACAGTTTCCCACAGTTTGGTAATACGGGTGACTAAGTTTTGCTCGTCAGCATTTCCATTTCTGTAATACTCTCTGGCAGTGAGTAATCCTTCCATCAGAAATGCCGTCTCCACCAAATCGCCGCCATCGTCGTACTGACTGAAACTGAAAGGTTTTCCCGTTCCGGCATCATACCAATGCGACCAGGCACCATGAAAGCGTTCGGCTTTTTCAAGGAAACTAACTATTTTTTCTATTGTCTTAAATGCATCTGCATGGCTAAAGTAATTTCTTTCCGATCCTGCAATTAAAGCCATAATACCGAAACCGGTTCCGCCGGTTGTCACTATATCTCCGTTTACATCGTTACTCCGCTCACGTGCCATACCGGTTTGTGGTTGAGCAAAATCATAGAAGTACCGGGTTGTATAACGTTGTGTCATATCCAGCAAGGCTTCATCAGTTGACGGCAAAACCCTTGTTTTCAGTTCAAATTTTACAGCAGCAGAACTTTGCACATCAAGCCCTTCGGGAAGAATCCGGTAAACAAACGTTCTTTCATTGTCAACCGGCTTGCCAAAAAAGTCCATATATGAATCCCTGTCCGTTTTACCGGCTTTCGTGAAGCTTTTGCCGGCATCTGTCGAACGGTAAATTTCATAAACAAAGCCATTTTTATTCTCCCAATTCAGTTCAACATGTGCCGGATAAGCTACGGCTTTCATTGCTTTCGGTACAATATAATTTGTCTGTTCCGCGGAAATTGTTCCGAAGATTATGAATAGAAAACTAATTATGAATGTTCTTTTAAGCATGGTTTTTTTTATATTTCACACCTAATTCTATGGAAAGGCGTAACCGCTATTTTTTTATACCTGTAAATTAACAGGACAGGATTAATCCAGTTTGAACTTTGTTTCTTTCAAATCCCTTGAATTTCCACCAATAAACAATTTATAATCTCCCGGCTCGGTGCCATAAGTCATATCCAACCGATGAAAGGCAAGCATATCGGGCGTAATGGTAAAAGTCACCACTTTACTTTCACCCACTTTCAATGCAATTTTCTCAAATCCTTTTAATTCCTTCACGGGACGGGTTATGCTTCCTACCAGGTCGCGAACATAACATTGAACCACTTCTTCGCCGGCAGCATTTCCGGTGTTGGTCACATTCACCGATGCTTTCAATTCTCCCTTTTCAGTAAGATCAGTGGTTGACAGGCTTATATCCGAATAGGCAAAAGTGGTATAGCTCAGTCCGTATCCAAACGGAAACAACGGATCATTCGGACAATCAATATATCTTGATTTGTATTTGGGGTCCTTCAAATAGATGGGGCGACCGGTATTTTTTTCGTAATAAAAGATGGGAATTTGTCCCACATTCCGTGGAAATGTCATGGTTAGTTTACCGGATGGATTGTATAGTCCAAAAAGAACATTCGTAACGGCTTTCCCACCCATGGTTCCCGGGAACCAGGCCTCGAGCATAGCATCAGCCAGTTCATTTTCTTTTGTCAATGTCAACGGCCGGCCATTCATTAATACCACAACGATGGGTTTTTTCAATGCTTTGAGTTTTTCAAGTAATTCGGTTTGTACTCCGGGAACATCGATATTTGATCTACTGGCTGCTTCTCCGCTCAAGTCCCAACTTTCACCTATCACCAGTACAATTTTATCGGCTCTGCGGGCAGCGGCAATGGCAGCTGCAAATCCGCTCCGGTCATCACCCATTTTCTTACAACCTTCAGCATAAATTGTATTGGCTTCTCCGTTATAGTTTTTCAGTTCTTCCAAAATCGAAGCCGGATAATTTCCATCACCAGCTGCAATCCACGAACCAAGCAAGTCGCGTTTGGAATTGGCCAGTTCTCCGATAACGGCTATTTTTTCCCCTTTTACTAATGGTAATGTCTTGTTGTCATTTTTCAACAAAACCATTGATTTCTGTGCCATATCCAAAGCTGCCGCCAAATGTTCCGGAGCATAAAGTTCCCTTTTCTCACGGGAATCGCTACAGTAGCGGTAAGGATCGTCAAATAATCCCAACATAAACTTAACATGTAATATACGATGGACTGCATCGTATATGTATTTCATAGGAATAAGTCCTTCCTGCAATGACTTCTTCAGGTATTTAGCATACACATCGCCCTGCATATCCATATCAACACCGGCTTTAATGGCTAATAATCCGGCATCAGCGTCATTATCAGCCACACCATGATTTACCATTTCGTTGATGGAAGTATAATCGGTAACTACAAATCCTTTGAAACCAAGTTGATCTCTTAAAACATCTGTTAGTAAATATCTGCTTCCGGTTGCAGGAACTCCATCAAGTTCATTAAATGACGACATAACACTCATGGCACCTGCATCGATAGCAGCTTTGTAAGGAGGAAGATAAGTATCTAAGAAAACACGACGGGACATGTCGACCGTATTATAATCGCGTCCGGCAAGCGGCGCACCATAGGCGGCAAAATGTTTTACGCAAGCTAAAATGGTCAGTGAGTCGGCTAAATTATCTCCCTGAAATCCGTGTACACGGGCTGCTGCAATTTTCGACCCTAAATACGGATCTTCACCGGCTCCTTCGGAGACTCTTCCCCAACGGGGATCTACCGAAATATCGCACATGGGTGCAAACGTCCAGTTAATCCCTGATGCGGCAGCTTCGGTGGCGGAAACGCGGGCTGATTTTTCAATCGCAGCCAGATCCCACGAGGCAGATTCTCCCAACGAAATTGGGAAAATTGTTTTTTGTCCGTGAATAACATCGTATCCAAACAATAACGGAATATGTAATCTTGATTCTTCGACGGCAATTTTTTGAAGTTTGCGTGTGTAATCTGCCGTGTACGCGTTGAAAATATTTCCACAGTTCCCTTTGCGGATTTCGTCCATATACCCTTTCTTGAGAGAAGGGCCGGTCACATCCCAGTCACTGGAGTATAATACCATTTGACCGATTTTTTCATCCAAAGTCATCAACTCCATGACCGAATCAACTCTTTCATCGATTCTTTTTTCCTGAGCTGTTCTTAAGGAAGGACCGCAGCCTGTGAGTGAAATTGACGCTATAAGTGCAAAGACAATATTTTTTTTCATAATGTATAATTTTTAGAACCTAAAATTAACACCACAAAGAAACTGATTGTTTTGTCCAAAAAAAAATTTTGTGACCCAATTAGAACCCTACATAAAAATATTGCAAAAAAAAGAAACCCTATTTTAACCCTACAACGGATTAAAACAGGGTTTTAAAATCTTGAATAACTAACTGTTAGTCGCGCTATCCGTTTTGAACAATATTAGTT
>JAQTOL010000059.1 GCA_028748945.1 Paludibacter sp. | reverse complement strand
TTCATTTGTATTATTTTTTTTCAGTTTGTTGCGGTTAAATACTTTCTAATAATCGTTTTATTACAACTTGTGCCGAAATCTCTCGATTTGCAGCTTCAGGAATTACGATAGATTGTGCACTTTCAATGACTTCATCGGTTACGATCATATTGCGACGAACCGGCAGACAGTGCATAAAACGGGCATTATTTGTCACTCCCATTTGACGATTACTTACCGTCCAACTTCGATCGGTGCTCAGAATTTTACCATAATCTGGATCCTGAAAAGCCGACCAGTTTTTGGCATAAATAAAATCAGCGCCTTCGAATGCTTTCATTTGATCATATTCAACCCGCGCTCCACGTACAAATTGCTCTGCCAATTCGTACCCTTTGGGATGAGTGATGACAAAATCCACGTCAGCTTCGTTCATAAAATCAGCAAATGAATTTGGAACCGCCTGAGGCAAAGCTTTTGGATGCGGTGCCCAGGTCAAAACCACTTTCGGACGGGCCGTTTTTTTGTATTCTTCAATGGTAATCAGATCGGCAAAAGCCTGCAAAGGATGCATAGTCGCTGCTTCCATACTGAAAACCGGTTTTCCTGAATACTGAATAAACTGGTTGATAATGGTTTCCTGATAATCAAAATTTTTGTCTTCCAGACCGGCAAAAGCACGCACTCCGATTACATCACAATAGCTTGCCATAACCGGAATTGCTTCCAGAATATGTTCGGGTTTATCACCATCCATGATTACGCCCCGTTCGGTTTCAAGTTTCCACGCGCTGGCATTTACATCCAATACCATGGTATTCATTCCCAGATTCATTCCAGCTTTTTGCGTGCTTAATCGGGTACGCAAACTGGAATTGAAAAACACCATTAACAAGGTTTTATTTTCTCCGGTATGTTTATAGGCAAAACGGTTTTTCTTAATTTCCAATGCTTCTTTTACCGCATCCTGCAAATTGCCGAGGTCTTTTACGTTGGTATATTTTTCCATATTTATTTGGGTTGCATTACGACCAAAGGGATTAACATTTCTTCCAACGAAATTCCTCCGTGTTGAAATGTATTTTTATAATATCCCGCGTAGTAATTGTAATTATTAGGATAAGCAAAAAAATCATCGTTAGTGGCAAATATATAGGCAGAACTTACATTTGGACTAGGCAAACCAATCTTTTCCGGCTGTGTTACTTCAAATACTTCCTTTTTATTATAACTCAGATTTTTTCCTACTTTATAGCGCAGATTCACATTCGTGTGTTTATCTCCTATCACTTTAATGGCATTGTTCACCTGTATGGTTCCATGATCGGTTGTTACAATCACTTTGTAACCGCGATGGGCAATTTCCTTAAAAAGTTCATAGGTTGCCGAATGTTTAAACCACGAAAGTGTCAAGGAACGATAAGCCTGTTCATCATTCGCCAGTTCACGCATCATTTTCGATTCGGTCCGTGCATGTGAAAGCATATCAATAAAATTCAACACACAAACATTCAACTGATTACCATCAATTCGCGGAAGTTGTCCGATTAAACGTTCGCAGGATGCGGAGTCACTCACCTTGTGATAAGAATAAGTATAATTCTTTCTGTATCGCTTGAACTGAGTCTGTAATAAATCATTTTCAAAGATGTTTTTCCCTTCTTCATCCTCTTCTTCTATCCAGAGATCGGGGAACATTTGCTGAATTTGCAAAGGTAAGAGTCCTGAAAAGATAGCATTACGGGCATATTGAGTGGCCGTAGGAAGCATACTGCAATATAATTCTTCCTCGTTAATCTGATAAAACTCATTCAACAATTCGCGGATAATTTTCCACTGATCATAACGGAAATTATCGACCAAAATGAAAAATACCTTTTCTCCTTTATCCAGCAATGGAAACACCTTGGTTTTGAATAAATCGGGACTCATCAACGGACGCTTTTCTGTATGCTCAAACCAATCCACATAGTTTTTCTTGATGAACTTTGTAAAGATATTATTCGCTTCGGTTTTTTGCATACGAAGCATTTCATCCATTCCATTATCGGTTTCAGCCAACTCCAGTTCCCAATAAACCAACTTCTTATAGACTTCCACCCAATCTTCGTATGTCAAGGTGTCGTTGATTTGCATACCAATCCGTCCAAATTGAGACTGATAAGTAGTTGTAGTATGTTCAGAAACAATTTCTTTTTGATGAATATTTTTTTTCAGTGTGAGCAGAATCTGGCTCGGATTTACCGGTTTAGTCAGATAATCGGCTATTTTACTCCCGATAGCCATATTCATTATGTTTTCTTCTTCACTTTTGGTAATCATCACCATGGGAACATTTGGATCAATATCCTTTATCAGGGCTAAAGTTTCCAAACCACTTAATCCCGGCATATTTTCGTCCAGAAAGATAATATCAAAACTTTCCTTCTGACAGAGTTCCACAGCGTCTTTCCCATTAGTAGCAGTGATAACTTCGTACCCTTTTTCTTCTAAAAACAGAATATACGGACGTAATAAATCCATTTCATCATCAGCCCAAAGTATGCGGTCTCTTCTCATAATTAGCTTCCTCAATTTAGTTCCCAAACCCCTAAAAGGCTTAAAACTACTCTATTAATATTAATACTTCAAATCGCTCTCTTAAGTCCCCCTGGGGGGATTTAAGGGGCATTTATTTCAAATAATATTCCTGCATAAATTCAAAATAGGTCTTCAATGCATTTTGTTGCATCAAAATATTCAGGTTCTGATGAGAGCCAAGTATGTTTCTGTAATTTGCGTTTTTCAGCCCTTCAAACAGACTTTTCTCTTTTACCATATGCATCAGATACGATTTTGCCACGTAAGCATCGCTCAGACTTCCAATAATAATTATTTGCTGTTTATCTACTGTTTCAAGTGAAACTTTCAGATTCATAACTCCATAATTTTTAGCATTATAGGCATCGAAAGCAGCTTTTGTTTTCTCAAAATCAATGGTTCCGGACAAAATGTATATAGCTATATAATGAGGCTCATTCGATCGATAGGTAAATAATCCTTTGAATAAAGGAGCTTCATCCTTTGGCTGTGTTACAACAGGTTCAACTGGTTTTATCGCAGGTTCTTCTTTTGTCAAAGCACTAACATCGGCTGTTGTTTTATCCGTTTTTACTTCATTTGTAGCTTTCGCAGGATTAGTTTTCACAGGATTTTCAACCGGTTTTTCAACCTTTTCTATCTGCGATGCTTTTTCCGTCGTTTTTGTTATAGTACCTGCCTCATTTTTAGGCAATTTATCTTTTTGAACTACAATGACATCGTTTTTCTTTCCGGATTTTGTTACAGCAGCCATTTCGATTTGTTTAGCATCAACAGGTCTGGACTGAAAAGCCAAATAATCGTTCAGACTAAACGATGTTTTTAATAGTGCATAGTTATCTTCCGAGATAATAACTTCCTGAACCTGATAATCGTTCAATAATTTCATGATGGTAGGATCGGTAGCTAATGATTTTGCATACCAGTCAACCTCGTCGTACGATTCAAAATTTGTAACAGACAAAGTGCTTCTAACTGTATCTAATTTACTTATTACCAAATCAAAGTCCTTTATCATAAATCGGGAAAAATTAAACGATGCGATATTATAAAGCAACTTATTCAGGTGATCCTGATTAGTCGGAGTAATCAGCAAAAGACGGTGTTTAGATTGCCGCTCGGTAGAAAATTGCAATTCCGGATTCTTATTCGTTTCTTCCGATTTCATGTCCGAATCCCGTCGGGCAAGCAAGGTACCGCTCGAAGTTCCCAATTGAGTTTCACGACCCTGTTTCATAAGTGCCAGAATGTCTTTCGACATGGCGCTTACATCGCTTTCCGGATAACTCTTGATCAAATCGGACAATGCCGTCTCAAACTTTTCGGATGGATCTCTTTTCCCAATACTCAATGCGTTTAAGAACAAAAACTTAGGCATCAGAGTCGACAATGGATAATTATGTTGAATATAAGCAACATTATTGAAAACCGTATCAAACTTACTCTCACTGAAAGCCTTATATGTAATGCTATAAATAGAATCCTGTTCTTTATACATGCGTTCCTGCCTTGCTGCATAGTCAGGTTGCGAAAGTATTTTCTGATACTTTGAATCCGGAAACTCAGTCATCAATTTTGTTCGGTAAAGGTCCGCACCGCCGGCATTATTCTGCATCGTCTCCATGACATAGAGTTGATAATAAGCATCAGGAACTCTTTCATCAGAACCAAATCTGCGGATAAACGCTTCAAAAGTAGAGATTGCCATTGGTATATCTTCAATTTTATCTTTAAAAATGAGTCCCATATTATAGAGTGCCGTTGCAATTTCAGCATTCGAACCGGCTATTTGAGCAGCTGTAACCGGTATTTGTTTCAGGTAAAATTGCGGATCCTTAAAATCGGACGAAGCAGCAGTCTTTGCAATAGTATCGGTGGAGTCAGTACTGGATATAGATGCAGTTGCATCATCGGCAAAGAGTGAGGTAGCCTTATTCGTTCGTCTCCAGTTATCCTCCAATTTACGATTACCCCATTTCTTCAAAAAATCGGACTTACCGCTCCGCATGAGATTCGGATTATAAAAATACCAGTCGCCTGCAGCACCGGGCAAATTTCCACCAATTGGCGGTTGATTTGCAAAATCCTCATCCGAATTCGGATTTGCTGCTTTTTCCAACTGTTTTTGAGCAGCTGCTTTTTCATCTGCTTCCAACTTCTCTATCAACTTGGTTACTACTTCCAACCTTTTATTTTCGGGCATAGCAGCCAGTCGTTGCAAACTATCCTGCAGTTCCACAACGTTGTTTTGCGTCACCAATTCGGCCAAGGTTTCGGCCCGGTTTGTTACGCGGTCGTAATCATTTTGTTCATTGGTAATTATTTTGGATGCATCGTCATAGCATGGTTGTGCCAGAATATATTTCCTTTTTGAATAATACAAATCACCTAACGTAATTAAAGTAACGGCTTTGTCAATACCATTCCGTGTACTTTTTTCAATGGATAGCTTATAGTTTTCAATTGCTCTTACAGTGTCGGAATGATTCAGGTACGTTTTTGCCAGTGCAAAATAAAGTTGATCCAGGTAATCTTTATTATTTGGATTCTTAAGCATTTTCTTTAAATCTTTCCGTACACTCTGCACGTTTCCTTTATCAATTTGAGCACGACTGATCCGGGCATTAAAATCCATTTCATAAGGAGGATTCATTTTGATGACACTCGTATAAGCCTCAAAAGCGGCTTTGTCATTTCCTGTTTTCTGATAAAGTTGAGCCAGTAAGAAACTAAAGCGTTGTTTTAAATCCTTATCTTTTTCTTTCGATAGAGCTAATGCCAAAAAAGGGATTGCTTCTTTATATTGACGCTTTTTAAGCAACAAATCGGCATTAACCGATGCAAAAAGTCCAATATCCTCCGGTTTCAAATTGTTTTGATCTAATTTGGAAAGAACTTGTTCTGCTTCGAATATCCAGCCCATTTCGGCATAAGCACGGGCTTTCCAAAGTTGACAAACTGTTTCCACGTCCTTATCATTGGTATAATGGCGCGCGATATACGAAAACGTTGCGGCCGAACCTAAAAAATCAGCCTTGTGAAATTCGGCTTTAGCCAACAACAACCAGGCATCCTTGAGGGCCGGGTTGAACTCTTGCTGGTTATAAAAAAGCTTATATTCAGGTGAATTAGCCTTTTTATAATTTTTTTTCGGCTTAACTTTAATGGAATGTAATTTAATGGCTTTTCTGCACTTTTCGATGGTTCGGTCCATGTTTGCTGTCGCAGCTTTTGCATTCGAATGCCGGCTTATCGGATACATGGGAATAATTGTCGAATAATCTTCCTGATTGGCTTTCTCAATATTTTTCAAACCATCTTCATAGCTATTCATACCATTAAAAAACACGTTAAACCGTGTATTTGTTGCTTGATAAAACCTTGAAATCCAGGTATTCTTTTTTGTTGAGCAACCGCTGATAAAGATTATTATCAACAAAAATGAAATTTTATATATGAACTGTTTTTTCAAAAGATTTTAGGCTGAAGAAATTAAATTAAAAGTGCTGATATTTAAAACCAAACAAAATGAATACAACTTTAAGCTTGCTTTTTCATAAAAACGCTATGGTTGAAAAAGAAGATACCGAAATACAAACTTCAAAAAGTGCTTTCTATTGTATTTTAACTTACAAAAATACATAATTTCGGGCATTAATATCTAACTTTGCGGCGAAAATTATGTTGAATTAAGAAAACGAACAATAACATTATTTTATGCTAATCCTATTATTATCTGTTGTCGCACTTGGTTTAATATTGCTAATTACAACCTATTTCCAACGGAGGAATAAAACAGAAGAACCGGAAATATACCTGGAACCGGAAGGAGAATGTTGTGGAGCGCATGCAGTTTGTGAACACGACACGCTTTTAAGCGCTGATAATATAATCATTTATTTCGATGACGAAGAATTAGATGCATTATCGGATGTGTCACCAAATAACTATACCGAAGAACAATTGAATCAACTTTCAGATGTATTCTACACACTGAAAGAAAGTGATGTTGCCGGTTGGTTGCGCAGCTTACAAATGAGGCGGATTCAATTACCCCAGGAGTTACGCGAACAGGCGCTGTTGATCGTAAGCGAACGAAGAGCGGTATAACCGGCAGTTCAGGGAAGATTTACTTTTTGCATTCTTTTTTTGAACCAGATGATTCCTGCAATTGCCACGAAACCGCTTAATATTCCTATCCACAAAGTATTGCCTGTGCCCAACTTATCGATATCCGGAAGATTGTACCCGTTATTTTTAAAATAATAGAAAATGACTGCCGTGGCATTATTTACAAAATGAGCCAAAATTGGCAACCATAAATTTCCACTCCAAACTAACATATAGCCAAAAAACGCACCCAAAAGCAAACGCGGTACAAATCCGTAAAATTGCAAATGAATGGCACTGAAAATAAAAGCACTTATCCAGATGGCAATGGTTGCCCCTTTCCATTTTTGAATTACTCCCTGCAATGCAGCCCTGAAAAATAACTCTTCTCCCAAAGCGGGAACCATGGCTATTAATAAAATATTCAGGGATAAGCCACCCAAATTATGTACATCAAGTAACTTGCCGGTAATCAGATCACTTTGTTCCTGAGCAGCCTTCATCCATGCCTCTATACCGGCAAATGCTTTGGGAAGAACTAATTGTTGATTTATTTCTCCCAGCAGATTGATAAACGGGATAATCAACAGCATAAATAGAATTAGTAATCCGGCATTTGTCCGGTTTAATTTCTTATCCAAATGAAGATAAACGAGAGGTTTCTTACTCCAGAAATAGGCCAAAAAAAAGGGTGGAATGACAAACATACCCAGCGATTGAATTAATTGCAGCAATTTAATCGAGTCAATATCATTGGCATTTCCTCCCGTTGTGGTCCATAAAAGAACGCCGAATAATGCAAAAAAACTGGCAGTTCCAACGATCAGAAGCAGGTTGGAGAAAATTCCATTATTTTCAAGTATTCCTTTAAATTTAATCATATTCTTCAATTTAGAAATTCAAAATGCGGTCTTTCATAAATCCGCGGAGTATAACTTTTTTTATAAAAAAACTCCTGCCACCTTTCGATAACAGAAGTTCTCTTGTTTCTTAGAAATTAAATCTTAAGCTCTTGGTCTGGCTTCTTTAACAACCATAGAACGACCATCGAATTCTGCGCCGTTTAATTCTTCAATGACCTTTGAAGCTGCAGCGTCGTCTGTCATTTCAACAAATGCAAATCCTTTAGATTTACCTGTTTCGCGATCTTTAATAATTTTGCAAGATTCAACTTGACCATACTCTTCAATAACCCCTTGAAGGTCATTTTCCCTAACTTTGTAACTTAGGTTACCTACGTAAATGTTCATAAAATAGAATAAAAAATTGATAAAATTGTGATTCAAGAACAGTGCAAACAAACGTAGTTAGAAATATCTGTCCAGGAAATGGATAGTTGAAAATAACCATGACGAGAAAATACACTTTCTTTTCAGATGCAAAGGAAATCATTTAATTTCAAATTCACAAGAAATTTTGTAAAAATAATTGAAATTTAGTGAATTATACGGATATATCAGGGGTTATACGTTACAAATTAGTAAATAAATTGATCATTCAGCGAATTCACATGCGAATATTAACAAATATGTTCATTCCATTTTTTGAATTCCGCTGTGAATTGTTTCAGGTGAAATGCAATTATTTAATCCGAAAACACTTATGATTTTAATTCCTAGCTCCGTACGAGTCCATCTCCTTTTATGATCCACTTATAAGAACACAGTTCACCCAATCCCATTGGGCCACGGGCATGTAATTTTTGCGTACTGATTCCAATCTCAGCACCCAATCCAAATTGAGCTCCATCAGTAAATGCGGTCGAAACATTTGTATAAACACAAGCAGCATCCACCATTTTATCAAAAAACAACACACTATTACTATTCTCACTTACAATGCATTCACTATGTTTGGAACTGAATTTTGAAATATGATCCACTGCATCCCGAAGGGAAGCAACCGTTTTCACAGCCATTTTGTAATCTAAAAATTCGGTCCCATAACTTTCTTCATTGGCTTTTTGCAACAATGCAGCAGGATAGCGGCCATTCAGGAAAGTATAGGCTTTTAAATCGGCATAAATGATCACATTTTTTGTAGCTAATTTTTCACAAAGCTCGGGTAAATCGGCCAATCGTTTTTCATGAATCACCAGGCAGTCCAAAGAATTACAAACACTTACTCTGCGGGTTTTGGCATTGAAAACAATTTCTTTCCCTTTTTTCAAATCTCCAAATTCATCGAAGTAAGTATGGCAGATTCCGGCACCAGTTTCTATAACCGGAATGCGGGAATTGTCGCGCACAAAATCAATTAATCCTTTTCCACCGCGTGGAATAATGACATCCACCGTTCCAACAGCGTTCATCAATTCTGCAGTAGCCTCACGACCGGCAGGGAGCAAAGTCACGATATTTTTATCTAATCCAAACTGCTCCAACACCGATTGAATAACTTGTACAATGGCCGTGTTGGAATGATAAGCATCTGTTCCTCCCTTCAGCACACAGGCATTTCCGGATTTCAGACAAAGTGAAAACACATCGAAACTCACATTCGGGCGGGCTTCATAAATAATGCCAACCACCCCAAAAGGAACTGTGATTTTCGTGATTTTCATCCCGTTCGGACGTTCGGTTTCCATCAATGTTTTACCTAGTGGCGAAGTCAAAGAAGCAACATTGCGAATATCGGCAGCTATACCCTCAATTCTTTCTTTACTCAGTAAAAGCCTGTCGTACATTGGATTCGATTTATCCATAGCAGCCAGATCTTTTGCATTTTCAGTCATAATAATTGAGGTTTTAACTACAGCTGTATCAGCAAGAGCAAGTAAAACCTGATTAATTGTTTCGTCACTCACTAAATTCAGTGAGCGGGAAGCGAGTACGGCGGATTGTTTCCAGTTTATATTATTTTGTGTCATTATATAAGAGTCAGTTAAATATTAAATAATCATGATAAAATGATTATTCCAAATACAAATAATCGCAATGAACTATCTGAATATAAGATTAATTTTCTAAATCTTGTTCTAATTGAAAAAATTCATCCAGCTTTCTTTCTAATAAACTTTTATCAAACAAAATTGTTTCGTATTTTGCTATTAATGTAGGCGACATACTCCTGTTTAATGCGTATTGCACGACTTTTGAATCTGTATTTTTACAATGAATTATTCCAACACTTGGTTTTTCGTGTGATTTCTTTACAATATTGTCAAGCGCTTCCAAATAAAATTCCATTTTTCCCAAATATTCGGGTTGAAAATCGGTAATCTTTAAATCTATAGCCACCAAACACTGTAATTCACGATGAAAAAACAGTAAATCCACAAAAAAATCTTTGCTTCCTACTTGCAGTCGATATTCTTCACCAACAAATGAAAAATCCTTACCGAATTCAATAATAAACTGCTTCAAATTCCCAACTATAGCTTTTCGTAAATCTTTTTCAGAGTGAATAACCGGTAGCGACAGAAAATCAAGCATATAACTATCTCGAAATGTTTCTTCGGCTTTTGGATGAACTTCTCTCAGTACTGCTGAGAGCTTTTTATCTGACAACAACATTCTTTCAAACAATGCACTATCTAGTTGTCTCTCAAGTTCGCGTGAACTGTATCTTTCCTGAATTGTCAGTTTTATGTAAAATTCTTTTTCCTGAATAGATTTTGTTTTTGAAATAATTAAAAGATTGTTTGTCCAGCTTAGTTCTCTCAGCAGTGCCGAGAGTTTTGGTGAATCCTTATAATTTTCGTAGAATTGTTTCATTCGCCATATGTTTTGGCTCGAAAATCATCTAATTCCGGGTTCTTTTTGTTGAATAAACTCAGATAGTGAACTTACAATGATTTACCCCATTCACTACTCTCAACCTTCAAATGAACTTGTTCTACAATTTTCCAATACAAGGAAATTAATTCAACATTAACGGCCAATACTGAATTTTCTTTTGCTTGAGAAATCAGTAGACTAATTTCATCAAATTGTATATTAAGATTTTTGCTCATAATATTATTCAGAAGTTAATATTGAAATATTTATTCCAAATACAAATAATCGCAATGCACCAAAGGTTTTTGGTTCTTTTTGCCGAGTATTTCGCGTGCTTTATCGCTGTCGTATTGCACTTTTCCAACACCAAGTGATGTTCCCTTGTGATTGAAAATCCGGACAATATCATCTTTTTCAAAATCGCCTACAATTTTTGTAGCACCAATAGGTAACAGGCTGACAACTTTTTCTCCGGTTAGTGCAATGGCTGCATTTTCATTGACATGGATTTCTCCTTTAGCAAAACCTTCGCTGTGTGCAATCCATTTTTTCACACTGGAGACGTCTCCGCTCGATGCGACAAACTGTGTACAAACCACATCGGATTTGGAGTCAAGCAGTTCTAACAACATATCGTCTGTTTTTCCGTTGGCAATGAACACATTAATTCCCTGATCGGCAATCTTACGGGCAATAGTGGTTTTCGTGTTCATGCCACCCCGCCCAAAAGTCGATTTTGATATTTGGATATAATCCGAGATGTCCTGGCCTTTTTCAATGCGGCGAATTACTTTTGATTCCGGATCAGCGGGATTTCCATTAAAAATACCATCAATATTGCTGAGGATTATAAGTGCTTCCATATCCATCATCGAAGCAATTAATCCCGAAAGTTCGTCGTTATCCGTAAACATTAATTCCGAAACAGAAACAGCATCGTTCTCATTCACAACGGGAATAACCTTGTTTTCTATCATGATTTGCATGCAATTACGCTGATTCAGATAGTGTCGGCGGCTACTAAAATTCTCTTTGGTCGTCAGTACCTGTCCCACTATTATCCCATGTTCACGAAACAGGTCGTAATAATGATTGACCAGTTTAGCCTGCCCCACTGCCGAAAATAGTTGACGTTGATCCACCACATCCATTTTTTTGTTGATGCCCATAATGCTTCGTCCCGAAGCAACTGCACCGGAAGAGATCATTACAATTTCAACTCC